>CAIUDO010000959.1 GCA_903897935.1 uncultured Pseudomonadota bacterium | reverse complement strand
CGTGGTTTTCGGGGGGTGGCGTGCGTGCGAAGCGGGGCTTGTGCGTCGTCGGGCAGCCCGTCTTGCGGTCGGCTGGGGCTTGGGGTAGGCTCCCAGGGTGCTTGATGTTTCCTATCCCTACGCCGCGGCTGCCGGACGGGGTTCCTGCACGCATCCATCGCGTGCATCTCGAAGCCGAGGGGCGAAGATGCAGTCCAGAACCAGCATATGCGCGTGCACGATCAGGATGGGCGTGGAGCCGAACCCCTGGATCACCGAGACGCGCTCAGGCTCCCCCTCCAGCCAGCGCGCCACCTCGGAACGCATCGTCTCCACGACCTCCCCAGAAGATCGGCGTCGCGGGCGGGCAGCCAGCGACGCGACCACGGCACCGTGACCACCACGTGCCGTACGGCCACTCGCGGGAGCAGCGCTTCGATCCGGGTGAACCAAGCGGACCTGCCGGCGCTTTGTCGGCCCAAACCGATCCAATCCCAGGGGGCGACCATCGCCAACAAGTGCATCGGCTGATAAGACGAAACCAAATAGGGCTCAGCCGCGCAGGAGGCCACGTGGTCGCCACGTTCCGGGTTCAGATCATCGCTCACAAGGCCTTGCTCGCCTGCTTTGTATGTGCTCCCGCGTGCACGGGCCTCGCATCGTATGGCGACGGCGGAGGCTGGCCCGAACTCGGCGAGTCCGCCACGGAGACGGACAACAACACGGGTGGTCGTCCCCGAAACCCCGACGCCGACGCCGACGCCGACACGGACGCCGACACCGACGCCGATACCGACACAGACGCCGACACGGACGCCGACACGGACGCCGACACCGACACGGACGCCGACGCGGACACGGACACCGACACCGACACGGACGCCGATCCCGACCCCGACGCGGTGTGCCGGACCACAACCTCCGTCACCGTTCCAGGGACGGTACTCGGAAACACCTCGGGCGACCCCTCCGACATGCAGGTCGACCCCACGGCAGCGTGTTGGGTCTCGACGTACGGCTATACGCAAGGGCCGAGCGAGCACATCGAGTTGGTCGTCCCAGCGGGAAGCACCCTCACGATCAGCACCGTGAGCCAGTCCTTCGGCGGTACCGGTGAGGTCTCCCTCGTACTCGCCTCGGACTGTAGCCCTGCGGCGAGCATGGGCTATTGCACCGACGGGTACGGGACCTGCGTCGACAGCGCGTCGTGCCTCGTGGCCGACAGAGGCGTGGCACCCACCCTCTCCTGGACCAACCCTTCCGGCGCCGACCAGACGGTGTGGCTGCTCGTCGATGGGCACCCCGCGTCCTATGGTGCGTACGCGTTGAACATCGCCTGGTAGTCGCGGCGCGGCGCAGTTCATCCGTCACGCGTGCGGCGTGGGTCCGACACCCTGCGCACCCGGGTCGTCTTCTTGTCGGGCGTGCACAAACCGAGGTACCGCGCCGCCTTCGGCGGACGGCCCGAGCAGGTGCGGGTCACCGAGCGCGTCGACGGCGCGGCCCGGATCCCGCCCCTCGACCCGACGCGCCCTCGGCGCGACCCCTCGATCCAGACCCTCGAAGCGCTTGGAGCGCCGCCGCAATGACCACGATCTCCGACGCCTTCCACCTCCCGCGCCCCGAGGACATCCGCGCCATGGGCTTCGTCATGAAGCTGCGGGAGTCCGATACGAGCTGCGTCACGCGTACGTCGATCGAGGTGGCGTCGTCCTCGGGGACGCCGGGTCCAGCGGACCGAGTGGGTCATTCTTCTTGTCCGGCCCCTTAGCCCTCGTCCACCTCCTCGTGGGTCACGGGGAGCCCCCACAGGGTCCCGAGCATCTCCGCCGCGGCGGCCAACGGGCGCGTGTGGGTCACCACGGAGACGCCCCCCAGGCTGACCTCCCAGCGGCCCGGCTCCCGGCCGCCGAACACGTGGACGTGGGACACCCGCCCGACCCGCGGGAGCACGAGCGCCTCGCTCCCGCGCGACACGCCGACCCGCTCCCCGTCCCGCCAGGCCACGGCGGGGCCGTCGAACGGCCCGTCCGGCAGCCGCCGCGTCCACGCCCGCGAGCGGGACAGCGCGCCGTCGATCGGCGCGCCGCCGCGCCCCACCCCGCGCAGGGACGCGTCCGGGAACACCCGCGCGTACGCGCTCGTCAACGAAACGGTGGCGCGAACGGCGAGGTGCGGCGCGCGCTCGAGCAAGGCGTTGCGGCCCCCGCCCCCGCGCTGCAGCTCCGGAGGGAACGTCGTGACCGCGGCGCCGAACACCCCGAACGTCCAGCCCGTGCGCAACGACAACTACTTCTCCCCACGGCGACAACTAGAACTCCCCACTTCGGGTTGATTCCGTAGTTGTCGAGCCGCGTTCAGTTCGGTCTGTTGTTTCTATGCTCCTTACTCGGT
>CAIUDO010000958.1 GCA_903897935.1 uncultured Pseudomonadota bacterium | reverse complement strand
GAGCGACGTTCCGCTGCCTATCGAGGGCATGGCTCGCTCGCGCACGCGGTATCCGACGTCACCGCCCGCCCCTGGGTCCCGCCGATCGACCGGGGGCGCGGGATAACCCGCCACATGCTCTGGCTCCTCGCCGCGTGCGCCGCCCCGCAGACCCAGCTCGTCGCGCCCGACCCCGCCGCCGACGGCCTCGAGGGGCGCGACGGCCCGCACGGCGCCGTGCTCGTCACGGCGTCCGTGCAGGCGCGCGTGGTCGAGCGCTTGCCCGTCGACCTCGTGGTCCCCGCCGAGGGCGCCGGGCCGTGGCCGTCCGTCATCCTGGTCCAAGGCGGCTTCGTCACGCCGGAGCGATACCACTGGCTCGGGGCGCACCTCGCGACGCGCGGCTACGCGGTGGTGCTGCCCCACCACGACCTCGACCTCGCCATCACGGAGGTCGACGACGGCGTGCTCGCGTGGCGCGCGCTCGTCGATCACCCCGTCTACGCCGACACGTTCGCGGCGCCGGTAGCGGCGTTGGGGCATAGCCTCGGCGGCGTGGTGGCGGCGCTCTCGTGGGCCGCGCACGACGACATCGACGCGCTCGCGTTGTTCGCGAGCTACCCCGCGGGCGACGGGCCGGTCACGGCGCGCCCGGGCAGCCCCGTCCTGGTGGTGGCGGGCAGCACCGACGGCTCGGCGCTGCCGGCCGACGTCGCGGCGGGCTTCGAGCGGCTGCGGGACCCGGCGTGGTACGCGTCGATCGACGGGATGAACCACTACGCGTGGACCGACGACGCGTCGGCGGCCGACCTGGACGGGGACGGCCCGCTCGGGCGCCCGCTCGACGAGGTGCGCGTGGACGCGCTGTGGGCCGTCGACGTGTGGCTCGATCACGCGCTGCTGGGGGCGCCGATCGAGTGGGTGTTCCCCGATACGATTGGGACGACGCCATGATCGCGCTGTGGTCGTGCGTCGCGCTCGCGGATCCGGGCGCCTTGCGGGGCCCGCCGTCGCCGGTCGTGGTCGAGGTCGGGACGCCCGACGCGTCGGTGGCGGTCGCGCTGGGGGAGCGGGTCGCGCTCGCGGGTGGGCTGCGCGCGGACCTCGGCGCGGTCGAGGTCGCCGCGGGCGTCGACGGGCGGCTGACGGGCGAGCCGGGGCGCGTGGGGCTGTGGGCCGGCGGGTCCGCAGGGGTGGTCGTGCCGCTGGTCACCCCGACGGTGGGCCTCGCGGCGACGCCATGGCTCGGCTGGGTCGGCGACGGGCGGGCGGTGGCGGGTCGGATCGCGCTGGCGGCGCCGCTGGTGGTCGCGCCGACGGGCGTTCGCGCGCCGCTGCTGTTGGAGGGTGGGCTCACGATCGGCGCCGGGCCGCTGTGGATCGGGGCGCGGGGCGGCCTCGGGGCTCGCTTCACGCTGGGGTCGGCACCCGCGACGCTCGGTCAGATCGGGTTGGTCGTCGCGGTCCGGGACGCGTCGGGGGCGTGACCGTCACACGTCGACGGCGTCCCAGCGCCCGAACCGCGCCGACGCCTCGGGCGCCCGCAGCGCCTCGCACAGATCCGCCAGGGCGTCTGCGGTGACCGGGGCGGGCGCGCCCCACACCCACCAGGCCATCGGGCGCGCGCCCCCGGACGGCATCGCGACACGACCCACCGCCGACCCGCCGGCCGCGAGGCGCGCCGCGGCGCCCGAGTCGTCGGTGAACCAAACCGAAGGCGCCATTGGGAGGTCCCACCAGGCGACCACCCGACGCGCCTCGATCTCCAAGCCCACCTCGGCGCGACCCGACGGGGCGAACGCCAGCGCGACGGCGCCGTCGGCGAGCACCAGGTGGCCGTCGTCCAGCAGCCGCGCGCGGCGGCTGACCAGCTCGGCCCACAGGGGCCCCTTTTCGGCGAGCGTGACGTCGGCGAGCTCGTCGGCGTGCTGCTCCACGAGCGAGGCCAGCGCCACGTGCACGCGCGGATCGGCGGTGCGCACGAGCCACCGTGTCACCTCGCGGCGCTCGGTCGGTGAGAGGTCGTTGCGTACCCATCGGCGAAGCCGATCGACATCCATCGTCATCCCTTGCTCCAATCTTCCATTTCCTCCAGCTTCAGCACGTCCGTGAGGCTCGGCCGCGTGGCCGGACCGAGCAGGTCGAACACCGCGAGGCCACCCCAGCCCGCTCGCTCCACCCCGCGACGCTCGACGTAAAGCGCACGAGCGCACGCCCAAGCGCCTTCCTTCGCCCACTCCTTCGCCGTCGTGGCGCTCGGAAACGAAGCGATGGAGGGCATGGACGACGCGCTCTGGGTCCACGCGTACGGCGGCTCGTTGGCGCACGGGGTGAAGTACACGGCGTCGACCGCGCGCACGAAGTCAGGGTCGCAGTCGAGCCGCTCGCGCACGCGCCGCCACACCACGGCGTGACGCCACGCCGCGAGCTGACGGTACCGGGTCCGAGACGGGGCTCGCATTCGCAGATAAGACGGATCTACCTCGAACGAAGGCGCTGCGGGCGCAGCGAGGCCGTGCTCAGCGCGCGCCCGCCGCGTCGACTCCAACCAGAGCGGCGCCATCGTCACGCACGACGCGTCTACCATCTGTTCGAGCGCGACCGCCAACGCCTCGACGAGCGCGTCTGCATCAGGCCCCTCGATCACCCGGCCCCCCTTGTGTGCAGGGTATCGTATCGCGTATGCTGCTGCGGTCGGGTTTCCCAAACGAGGAGGGGTGGCTTGCGTTGGATGCTCGGGCTCGTTTGGCGGCAGCTCTTGTTCTGGTCGTGGGCCTCGTTTTGGTTCTGCGGGTCGCTCGCCTTGCTGGCCTCCGTCGCCGTGCAGGCCGAAGGAGCGGACCTGTGGAGGGTCCTGTGCCTGTGCGCAAAGTTCGCGTTGTTCACGAGCACGTTCTTCCTCGTCCTTCGTGAGTGGTCCCGCTTGAACCGCAGGCTGCTGGTGCTCGGCCAGTCGTTGGTGCGCGCCGGCATCAACCGCCCGGCACGGATCGAATGGGTGACCCACTCGTTGTGGATCGTCGTGCCCACCGCGGTGGTGGTCGCCGCAGCCGTCTTGGTGCGCCAAGCGCTCGCCGGTACCCTCGCGCTGTTCGTGCCTGCGACGTTCGCGTGGACGGTCGTCGTGTTGTGCATCGCCACCCTCATCCTCGGCGGTGTCACCCTCGCGCGCTACGCGTTGGCGGCGCGGCGCGCGACGGTAGACCCCAAGCTGGTGCGGGGAAGCGTACAGCCGTGGACCACCGCGTTGTTCGCCTCAGCGGTGTTGATCCCCGTGTACATCGGCCTGCCGGACCCGGAGCTGCTCACGCGCGCCGTGGTCTCGGCGGGGTCGGTGGGGTGGTCGGTCGCCGCCGCGTTCGGGCGGCTCGTGCTCGCGCTGATCATCGCCATCGCGGAAGCAGCCAATCAGCGCGAGATCGCGGTCGAGCTCGGCCCGGACGACTTCATCGAGGAGGTCCAGCCGACGCTCGTAGCGTACGGCGCCACGGCGACCCCCATGTTCCCGACCGTGACTGCCTGGGAAGACGTCGGGTTGGCGCGCACCTACGTCGTGACCGTGCAGGCGGACCGAGTGGACGCGCTGCGGCAGGCGCTCGAGTACGACGGCGAGAACGTCGCGCGGGCGGAGCTGGCGGTCGCGCTGGGGGCCGCCCCGACGCTCGGCGCGGCACCCTGCTCCGGTCGGGCCGCCTTGCCGGTCGACGACCCCCTCGCGCCCGTCCAGACCGGTCTTGACCAGATCGGTGGCGCGAACGCGATCAGCCTGATGCAAACGTCACGAACGGGCAGCCCGGTGCGGGTCGGCATCGTGGACACCGGCATCCTGTCGCGTCACCCGGACCTCGCGGGGGTCACACCCGCGTTCGAGCACGACTGGCACGGGCATGGCACCGCGGTCGCCTCGATCGTCGGCGCGATCGCCGACAACGGGACGGGGCTCGCGAGCCTGAACGTGCTGGGCCGCTGGTTCGATCTGCGCGGGTACGGCGACCTCTCCGCGTCACCGACGAGCTTGGAGCTCGCCCAGGGCATCGTCGCGGCCGCCGATGACGGCGCCCGGGTGATCGTCGTCGCAGCGACGGGCTCCGGCCCTGTCCCGAGGAGCGTCTCCGACGCCGTAGCCTTCGCGAACGATCGCGACAGCCTGATCGTGGCGGCGGCTGGAAACGACCGATCCCTGTACGCGGCGTGGCCGGCGAGCCTCGGCGGCGTAGTGTCGGTGGGCGCCCTCGACGAAGACGGTGACCCGGCGTACTTCGCGTCGTCGCCGGTCGGGACGTACGGGCTGTGGGCCCCCGGCACGGACGTGTGCGTCGCGTCGACGAGCGGCGGGTACACCATGCAATCAGGGAGCTCGTTCGCGGCCCCGCTCGTGGGTGGCGTCGCGGCGGCGACCCGGGCGGTGTGCCCACGACTGTCTGCGCAAGACACGGCTCGAATCCTCGCGACGACCGCGAACCCAGGGGGTGTGGTGCAAGCGGACCGGGCGATCTCGGCGGCGCTCCTGAGGTGTGCGCTCCCGTTCTGACCCGACGGCGATTGGGAAACTCAGCTCCCCCGGGGGTCAACCCGGGTTCCTCCTTGGCTGGGAGGTGCCATGGAGCGGCCATTGAGGGTGGTGATCGTAGGAGGGACCGCGCACGAACAAGGCTCGGTGCCGGACGGGGTGAGCGTGCGGCGGTTCGCGTCGAGTCGGTACGCCGGGAACGGCAGCGTTCGCCGGGCAGCGGCGGCCATCGACGGCGGATCGGCGGACGTCGTCGTCTTGCTGGTGCGGTGGATCGGGCACAGCGGCTCCGATCAGGTTCGGGCGGCGGCGCGTCGAAGTGGGGTGCCGTGCGTGATCATCCCGGGTGGTGTCTCGTCGCTCGACCGCTTGTTGCGCTTGCTGCTCGGGGAGGTGTGACATGGTGGTGCCCCGTCCTGTGGTGCTCGCCCACCTCGACTGGCAGCGGCCGGGGGACCCTCGGACCGGCCTCGGCGTCGCGTCGATCGCGGCCGCGACGCGCGCGGCGCGCGCTCCGACGTCCATCGTCAGCGACGCGGTCAACCGATCCGGGTTCGACGCCGCCGCGTGGGTCGCGCAGGTCGTCGCCACGCTGCAGGCGAGCGGCCCCGACGCGCTGTTGGGGGTCTCGGCGTTCGTTTGGAACGAGCCCGAGGTGCAGACCCTGATGGCGACGGCCCGTCGCGAGACCACCGCGACCGTGGTGGTGGGCGGCCCACAGGTGTCCTACCTGCCGGTCGGCGCGCTCGAGGGCGCGTACCCCGACGCTCATTACCTGGTGCGCGGCCACGGCGAGCCCGCCATGGTCGCGCTGGCCACCGGCGACGCTGGCGCCGGGCTCGGGCTCCACGCGGCGGGCGCCCACGATCTCGGCCTACGAGCCGACGTCTCCCTCGCCGACCTGCCGTCCCCATACCTTGACGGCACCCTGCGCATCGAGCGCTCGGTGCGGTGGGAGACCCAGCGCGGCTGCCCCTACGCGTGCGCGTTCTGCCAGCATCGGGAGCCCGGCAGCCGGCTCCGCTTTCGCGAGCTCGGAGCCGAACGGATCGCGCACGAAGCCCAGGCGTTCGAAGCTGCTCGCGTGGAGCGCTTGTCGGTCCTCGACCCCATCTTCCACGCGAACCCGAAGCGCGCGCTGCAGACGCTGCGGGCCGTGCGAGCGGCACGGCTGAGCGCCCAGCTCTCGTTGCAGTGTCGCTTCGAGCTCGTCGACGAGGTGTTCCTCGACGCGCTCGACGGGCTCGACGTCGCCCTCGAGTTCGGACTGCAGACCGCGAACGAAGGTGAGTCCAAGGTGATCGGGCGTCACAACCGGCTGGACGTGGTCGCGCGGGCGATCGAGGCGCTGCACCGTCGTGGGGTGCCGTTCGAGGTATCGCTCATCTACGGCCTCCCCACGCAGACCCTGTCGAGCTTCGAAGCCTCGATCGCGTGGTGCCGGGCCCATGGCGTCGCCACGATTCGTGCGTGGCCGCTCATGCTCCTGCGCGGCACCCCGTTACAGGCGGAACGAACGAAGTGGGGCTTCGAAGAGTCCGTTGGTGAGCGCATCCCCATCGTGGTCGCGAGCGACACCTTCACACGCGAGGAGCACGCCGAGATGGCCCGCCTGGCGCGGGCGCTCGAAGACCCTCACCCGGCACCGTCGGTCAAGAACCCCGAGATCACCTCGTAGACGAGGGGGTGGACCTGCATCAGGTGGTGGGGCACCCCCCCGACCCGCGCCGTGGTGACTCGAGCCCCTTCCACTCCGAGCGCGCTGTCGACCGGGACCATCCCGTCCCCGAACGCCTCGGCCACCGGATGGGCCGGGTCGAGGCCCACCGTCGCAGCGACGAACAACACGCGGACGTGCTCCGGGACCTTCCCGTCGCCGACCGTGCCGTGCCGCAGGTCCTGGATCCCGTCCGAGCGCGCGCGCAGCACCGCGGCCGGGATGCGGGTGCCGGGCAGGTCGATCGCGTCGAGCACCGCCGCGGCCGCGTCGGCGAACCGCTCCAGCGGGGCCCCCCGGTGCGGGCTGCCCAACGCGATCAGCGTCGACACCCGCGACCGCCACGCCCCGTCGCGCGCCAGCGCCGCCCGCGCGACGAGCCCACCCATGCTGTGCCCGACCAAGACGAGCTCCTCGACCTGCGGGTTGCCCGCCACCAGCCCCTCCAGGGCGTCGGCGAGCGCGTGCCCGCTGTCCGGGATCGCGCGCCCGGTGTTGTAGCGGACGAACACCGGCGTGAGGCCGTGGTCGCGCTCGAGCCGGGTGCCGAAGCTCTCGCCGCACGCGCCGAGCCAGACGTCCGCATCCAACGACCAGCACCACTCCGTCGTCGCGAGGCCGTGGACGAACACCACCACCCGGCGACCGAGCGCCGCCGCCGCCCCAGGGTCGAGCCACGCGTCGCCGAGCCGCAGGGCGAGCCCGAGGTCGAGCGGGTTGTCCCTCCGATGCAGGTGATCGCCGATCACGCCGTTGACGGCGCCCACCGCCGCGTCGACCACCAGCGCCCCGCGAGGCGCGTCGGCGCGCTGCGGAACCAGCGACGCGGCGCCGCCGAACGGACCGGCCGCTTCGAGCGCGAGGTCGGTCACGAGCTGCACCGAGCGGTTGACCAGCCGCACGCTGTCGAGCACCGCGCCGGTGACCTCGGCCCGCACCGCGTCGACGCCCCGCGCGGGCGCCGCGAGCCCCGGCACCAACGACAACGCGCGCACGGTCGTGCGCCCCGCCGACGCGTGCCCCTCGGCGACCAGCGACACCGTGGCGTCGACCCCGTCGTGGATGAGGGCCTTCCAACCCAACCAACGCGCCATGCGTCCCCCCGGCCCCACGTACTCCGCTCGCGCGCCCCGGTCCCGTCGCGCGCATCGTGGCGCCGCGCTACGCGGACGGCATGCGCTGGACCGTCCTCTCCGTGGTGCTCGTGGCGTGTGGCCCCTCCTCCAAGGTGCACGTCGCCGACGGCGTGTACTGGGTCGACGAGCCCGACGGGCCGGCGACGGACGCGATCGTGCACCTGCACGGCCACGGGGGCGACGCGAAGGCGACGTCGGCGGACGCCGACTGGCTCGACGTCGTCGCGCAAAGCGGCGTCGTCGTCGCGTTCCCGCAAGGCCAGGACGGCAGCTGGAAGGTGAGCCACCACGTCGAGGAGATCGAGCGCGACGACCGCGCGTTCCTCGCGCAGGTCGCAGCCGATCTCGTCGACCGCTACGGGGTCGAGCGCGTCACGCTCTCCGGATCGTCCGAAGGCGCCGCGATGGTCTACGACATGTTGTGCGGCGGGCCGGCCGCGTTCGACGCCTACGCGCCCACCGCCGGCGCGTTCTTCGACGCCATCCCCGAGGTGTGCGGCTCGGACGGCGCGCCGCTGCGGGCGCTGCACGGCACCGCAGACAGCACGTGGCCGCTCGAGGGGCAAGACATGGGCTGGGGGGTGCAGATGAGCCCGACCGACACGGTCGACGCCCTCCGCACGCAGTGGGGCTGCGACCCCGAGCCCACCGTGGTCACCGACGCGGTCGGCACCTGCGACGTGTGGGCGTGCCCGACCGGGCCCGTCTCGTTGTGCCTCCACAACGGCGGGCACGGCATGGTTGACGGGGCGCAGGCGGCCCTGGTCGACTGGATCACCTCCGGGGCGTGGTAGTCGGGCGCCTTACGGGTCACAGCCGATGGTCCCATTGTCCCCCGTCGAGAGCGTACCGACCGCGATGTCGGCGAATATCTCGTCGACGTGGTCTTGGCAGAGCCGATCATTATCCCCCACCACCACCAGGCCGGTCATGGCGGTCACCTCCGACAGGGCGCTAATGTCCGTGAGTCGGGGATTGACCGATAAGTTGAAGTCGGTGTACGTCTTCACCGCCGAAAGCTCGTCGATGTCGGTCAGCGCGGTTTCGACCATCCGGAGCTCGTCGACCTCTTCGACCGCCGAGAGGCCGGAGATGTCGGAGAAGTACGGTGAGTCATCTACGTTCAGATAGGTGATCTTCCGCAGAACGGGGAAGTCGCCGATGCTCGTGAGCTCGGGGCCGTGCATTGATAGCGAACCCTCTTCAAACGACGGAAACGAACCGAGCGTCTGAACATCGAAGTCGCCCACCGACAAACTGCCGGTGCGCAGGTTCGGGATCGTTCCGAGCGAGGTGAGGCCCTCGCACTCGCCCACGCCGAGGGCCGCGTGCTCAAGCACCGGAAACACCCCGTCGAGGGTCGTGTATCCCTTCAGGTGCTCGAGCCGGATCCACTCGGCCTCCCGCACGTTACGAAGCCCGCTGATGTCCGAGAGGTCCCGGTTGAAGTAGAACCACAGGTAGCCACCCGATTGCAGGTTGATCAGCCCGTCCAGGTTCTGCAGACCGTTGGAGTCGGCCAAGATGTCGGCGTGTTGCAAGCCGGTCAACCCGTCGACGTTCGTGAGGCTCCCGTTGAAGTCCAGGAAGACCCCGTTGCCAACGTCCCGGAGGTTCGCCAACGCGTCGATCTCGGCGAGCGCGCCGTGCCCGTAGATGGACAGCTCCTCCACCGAGGTGAGCGACTCGAGCCCCGCGAGGTTGTACAGGGCGGCGTTCGAGCTGAGCTGGAGGTCGCCCTCGATGCGCACCACGTTGTCCAGTCCGGTCAGGTCGCGCAGCGCGTCGTTGTACCCGATGTACACGTCGCCTCGCAGCTCCGTGAGCCCCTCCAGCCCGCGCAACGAGGTCAGGGCATCGTTGTACAACAAGAAGAGGCTCCGCTGGTAGTACGCGTCTCCCGGGTCGTGCAGCTCGATCTCCTCCAACGCGGAGAACCCGGTGAGGTCCGTGAGCGCCTCCGTGTCGGCGATCCACAGCCGCTCCCCGATGGTCCTCAGGCTGCGGAACCCGCTGAGGTCCTCCAGCGCAGCCCCCTCCAGCAACAGCGTGCCCCCCACCCGCTCCAGGTTCTCTAGCCCGTCGACCGTTCGGAGCTGCTCCTCCAGCAGCTCCAGGTCGTACGGGATCTCCGTCAGGCGGTGCAGCGCCGCTACCGACGTGACGCTGTTGCCGTACATCGTGAAGTCACGCACGCGCTCCAACGAAGACAGCCCGCCGATGTCCGCCAGCGCCGTGTTGTTGCCGATCCAGATCTCACCCGCGCTGGTGAGCGCGGACAGGCCGTCGAGGTCGGTCAGGAGCGCGTTGTCTACGATACGGAGCACCGAGTCCACCTCCTCCAGGCACACCAGCGCGCCCAGGTCGGTGAGCTCCGTACTGGAGACGGTCAGCGACCCGAGCCGGGTGCAGCCCTCCACGGCGCTCAGGTCAGCTTCACCTTCGACGGTGACCTCCAGGAAGCCACCCTCCACAAGGCACGGGCGGCAGGTGATCGGCTCGGTGTCGACGACCGGCGGTGCGGTGTCGGTCGTAGGCGACGACGCGACCGGCGCCGTCTCCGGCTTGGAGCACGCGAGCACAGCAAGAAGCAGGGTCATGATACACATCCGCCGAGGAACCGGTAGGAGGCGTGTTGCAACCGGAAGTAGGCGCCCACGACTCGCGGGTCACCGGTGAGCGAGCCGGCCCGCGTGGGGCCTGCGGATCGTCGTCGGCCCCGAACACGACCACGTCCAACACGAGGTCTCCGGTGGAGGAGCGCAACGTGACGTCGACGCGGAGACGGCCGAGCTCCTCACGAAAGAAGAAGCGCGTGAGCAGGAACGGGACGCCCGAGGTGGTTCCGTTGGTGTGCACGGGGACGAGGCCGGTGCTGATCATCGGCATGACGCGCCTCCACCAAAACACGGGGGGGGTGCTGATTTTGGTGCATTTTGCTTACCTCCGCGCAGAGCTTAACGTTGGACGACCCCGATCGGCGACAGCGCGCTACCGCCGGTGACATGTCGTGACACCATCTCCGCGATCGACGAGGCCGCGTCCGGATTCCTCATTGGCTACGAACCGCGTTAGGAAGCGCGCGTGACCTCCCCCGCCCCCATCGTCTCGCTGCGTTACCCGGCGCCGTCGTCGCTCGGCACGGTCGCCGGCGTGCCTCGCCTGTCGCTCGTCACCTCGGAGGCGCGCGACTTCTTCACCGGCGCCGCGCGCGCCCCGCGTGAGCTGGCCACCTCGATCCTGCTCATCGGCCAGGTGGCGCGGTCCCGCTTTCACACGCCGCCGGGCATGCTGGCGCGCATCCTGCTCGAGGCCGACCCGGTCGTGAACGTCGGGAACAGCCACCTCCGCTTCGAGGCGTTCTCGGCGTGCTGCGGCGTGTATGGTCGGGCAGACGTCCCGAACGGTGCGCTCGACGGCGCGTGGACCTCGCAAGGCACCACCAACGTCGACCTCGGCGCCCCGATGCGGGCCGCGCTGGTCGGCGTCGTCGACGGCCAGGAGCTCGGCTTGGCCGTGGGCGCCGATCACCTCACCGTGCGCGCGGACGGTGGCGAGGCGGTCGAGCGCCAGATCACGCTGCCGCGGCGCTGGCTGCGCGGATTCCTCGAGAGCGCGGCCATCCAGGCGGGCATGACGGAGGGCCCAATGGCGCGCGGGGCTCAGGTCGTGCGCTTCTTACGCTCGTTGCCCCGCTCGGCGACGCGGGGGTCGGTCTGGGTCACCAGCGCCGCGGGCACCGGCCTGCGGGTGAGCGCCACCCCGAGCCCCGGGGCGCTCCGGGCCGGTGGCCTCGAGCGCCTGCGCTTGCTCGAGCGCGCGGCCAGCCAGGCCGTCTCCTTGCAGGTCTGGGGGGACGACTCCGGGTGCACCGCGTGGCGGATGGCGCTGACCCACGGCGGCGCCATCACCTTGCTGCTCGGCCCTGAGGGGTGGCGGGGGCTGTCCGGAGAAGGCCGCAGCCTCGAGCACCTCGAGCGCTCACCGCACCAAGGGTTCGATCTCGGCGAAGGCCGATGGTTCCCACGCGAGCTCCCGTATGGTGCCCGCACCCAGGCCGAACTCCAGCCGCGGCTGCAGGCCGCCCAGGAGCTGGTGGCCGCGGTCCGCTTGACCGCCACCGAAGCAGGGTTTCGGGCCGAGGTGCCCGGCACCGGCACCGTGCACCACGTCGTCGCCGACGCCGACGGGGTGCGCTGCACGTGCCCGTGGTACGCCAAACACAGCGGGGAGCGGGGCCCCTGCAAGCACGTGCTCGCCGCGCAGTGGGCCGCCGATGCATGACGCGCTGCTCAAGGCCACCACGGCCGAAGATGTCCCTGGCACGTTGGCGGCGCTCGAAGCGCTCGACGAGGCGTCGCGGCGAGCGGCGGCGCCGTCCCTTTGGGGGGCCTGGAAGGCCTTCGAAGGGCTACCGTATGTATCGGGTCGTGGGGAGGCGCTGCGCGCCGCCCTGGTCGGGTGCGCGTCCCCGAGCGAGCTGCAGAAGGTCCGGTTCCGGGTGCTCTCCTACGACGACGGAGCGGTCCGACGGGCGCTCGCCACCCGTCCACCTCCGGTCCGACAGGCCATCGCGGAGGGGGTGGTGCGCGCCGCGCCGGCCCGCTGGTCGATGGTCCTCGGCTGGGCGGACGCCGGCCTCGTCGCGCGCCCCGACGGCGACCCCTGGGTGCTCGGCATGATCGGGGGGCTCACCGGCCGGGGCCGACCCGTGCGGGACGCGCTGCTCGAGCGCCCCGACCTGCACCCCGAGGTCTGGAGGCTGTTCGAGGTGGAGGGAGACGGCGAACACAGCCTGGCCGCATACGACAAATACGTACGCGACGGGCACGGCTGGGACGCCGGGATCGCCGCCTTGCCGCTCGACCGCGGTCGTTTGCTCGACGCCACCCTCGACGCCCTCGCGCGGGACTTCGCGCCGTTCCGCGCCGGCTGGTTCTCCCGGTTCCACGAGCGGCTCGCCCCTACCCCAGCGGAGCGGGCGGCGCGTGTGGATCGGTACGTGCGGTTGTTCCACAGCCCGGTCGGGCCCACCGTGGCGCTGGCCGTCGCGGCGCTCGACGGGTGCGACGTGAGGCACCCTCAGGCCCTCCTCGGCGCCGCATGCAGCGCCACGCTCGCGCCAGCGAAGAAGACAGCCAAGGCGGTGTTGGCGTTGGTGGCTCGGTTCATGGACGTCTCCCCCGACGACGTCGCGGCCGTCGCGCTCGCCGCGACCACCCACCCCGGGGCCGACGTCCAGGCGGCGGCGGTCGTGCTGCTCACCCGAGTGGGCGCCCTCGACCGCGTCGACGTCGACGTGCTCGCGCCGACCGTCCGCGCCAGGCTGCCGAACGTGCTCCCCGCGCGCCCCGCGCCCGTCGTGGTGGTCCCCACGGCGCCGCCGGCGGCGGGCCTGTCCCCCCTCCCCACCGTCGAAGCCGTGGTGCTCGCGCTG
>CAIUDO010000957.1 GCA_903897935.1 uncultured Pseudomonadota bacterium | reverse complement strand
GACCGCCTTCGACGCTCCGCAAGGGCGCTCGGCCAACCAGCCAGGCTTCAGACAAATGCACCGGCCAAGCTACCATCTCTGCGAGGTGCCGCTTGACGGAGCCCGATCTGCACCCATACCTGATTGCTGATTGCTCCGATATTTCTCGGCTAAGTGATCGGCGTTGCGCTTAGGGCGCGCGCCCGAACTGCGCCCCGAGCGTCGACGCGACCTCCGGCCTGACCTCGTGCGAGGCGAGGTAGCGGGCCACCGCGGGCGCCACGAGGGCGCGGGGGTCGGCGCCGAGCGGCCGCAGCAGCGCGTCGAGCCACGCCTCGTAAGGCTCGGCGGCCTCGATCCGGCGGACCAGCTCCGGGAGCGCAGCCCCGAAGGCGAGCTTTCCTTCGACCGAAACGAGCTGGCTCACCCCGTGCGCGAACGGCGGCAAGCGCAGCCCGACCGCCCCGAGGGCGAGGTCGACGAACGCCTCGGCGAGGTCGCGGGCGGCGTCGTCGACGCGGGCCACCTCGTCGGCGAGGCTGCCCCCCGGCGGGAGCGCGCGGCCGTGGACCTCGACGTACGCCTTGTTCTTCGGCTCGGTCCCCGACGGGCGCAGGATCACCCGGGCCCGCTCGTCGCCGCGCTCGAGATCGAAGACGAGCACGTCCCGGCTCGCGCGGTCCGTCTCCGAGAGGATCGGCCCGAACGGGCCGTCGACGTCTTGCCGATCGTGGGTGGCGCGCACGGTCCAGGACCCGACGCGCTCGGGCGGCGTGGCCCGCAGCGCCGCTTGGATCGCGTTGATCCTTGCCTTTCCTGCGGCACCCTGCATGACCGTGCTCACGAGCTGGTTCGCGACGTAGCCGTACTGCGCCCACAGCGCGTGCAGGCGGTCGACCAGGGTCTCCCCGCGCTCATGGGCGAGGCTCGCCGCCTCCGCGAGGGCGAGCCCGCCGCCGGCTGCGTCTTTGTCGCGCAGGTACGGCGACGTGAGCACGCCGTGCGACTCCTCTACGCCGACCGCGAAGTCGGCGGTCGACGACGCCGTGCCGTAGGCCTCGCCGGAGGCGTCGAGGCGCCGCAACACGTCGCCGATGTACTTGAAGCCGACGAGCAGGTGGTCGATCACGGCGGCGCCGCGCGCACGCGCCATCCGCGCGACGAACCCCGTGGTGACCTCGGTCTGGACGACCAGCGGCGGCCCCTCGAACCGCCCGTGCGTGAGCACGTGGTCGGCCACGAGGGTGGCGATCTCGTTGCCCGACAAGAAGCGCCACCCCCCGGCGTGGAGGACCGACGCCCCGATGCGGTCGGCGTCGGGGTCGGTGGCGAGCACCAGATCGCAGCCGGCCGGCCCCGCGAAGGCCGTCGCGCGGTCGAGCGCCTGGGGCACCTCGGGGTTGGGCGCGCGGAACGGCACGGTCGGGAAGTCGCCGTCGGGCTCGTTCTGCTCGGGCACCATCGCGACGGAGAAGCCGGTGGCGCGCAGCACCTCGGCGACCGTGCCGGCTCCGGTGCCGTGCAACGCGGTGAACGCGACGCGGGTCGCGCGCGCGGTGGTGAGCGACCGGCCGGCCACGTGGGCCACGTAGGCGTGGTGCACCGAGCGCTCGATCCAGCGGATGTGACCGGTGGCGACGGCCTCCTCCCAGCTCGGGACCTGGACCGCGTCGACCTCGGCGACGCGCCGGACCATCTCCTCGTCGTCGGGCGGCACCTCCTGGCCGCCGAGGTGGTTGTAGAACTTGCCGCCGTTGTCGTCCGGGTGGTTGTGCGACGCCGAGACGTTGAGCCCCGCGTGCGCGCCGAGGTGCCGGATCGCGAACGACAATTCGGGGGTCGCGATGTACGCGCGGTCGCCCCGGGGCTGCAGGTAGGTGTCGATGCCGACCGCGGCGTAGACCTGGGCCGCGAGCTCGGCGAGGTCGCGGCTCGTGAGCCCGAGCACCGGGCTCGGCAAGGACGGGTCGTAGATGCCGCGGCGATCCTGGAACTTGCGGACGTCGTACGCGATGACGACGGTCGGCGTGACGCCCGGGAACCGGTCCCGCAGGTACGACGCGTGGCCGAGCACCGACGTGGCCAGGGTCCATGGGTTGATCCGGTTCGGGCCCACGCCGACCGGGCCGCGGCGCCCGCCGGTCCCGAACGGGATGACCTGGTAGAACGCGTCGAGCAGGGCGTCGAAGCGACGCCGGGCGACCATGCCCTCGATCTGCGGCACGTACGCCGCGAACTCGGGGTCGCTCAGCCAGGTGGTGACATGGTTGAGCGCGGCAGCGCGCACCTCGTCGGCGCCGTTGATGCCGCGCCACGCCTCCTCGATCTCGACCAGCACGCGGGCTCCGTAGGCTTGACGCCGTAGGCTCGTTATTCGGGGGCGGAGCGGCGCTCGCGACGGCGCAGCACCAGCAGCGTGACGAACGGCAGCAGCGCGAGGGCAGGGGCGCCCGCCGATGTGCCGCCTGCGAGCCGCGCGGCGGCGGGCGCGTAGCACAAGCTGTCGTCTTCGCTGGGGGCGGACGCCGTGATCGCGACGATGTCGGCGGAGGACACGGTGTCGCCGTCGTCGACGACGAGCGAGACCTCGTAGCGGCCCGTCGTGTCGGCGAAGAAGGTGGGCGTGGGCGACGTGGTGTTGGACAACGTCGCCGAGCTCCCGGACGGCACCGTCACCATCGTCCACGTGTAGTTCAGCGCGTCGCCGTCGGGATCCCAGCTCGACGACCCGTCGAGCGCGACCGTGCTGCCCGTGGTGACGGCTTGATCCGGGCCCGCGGCCGCGATCGGCGCGCCGTTCGGCGCCGACACCTCGATCGAGACCTCGTCGGAGGCGGACAACAAGCCGTCGCCGACGGTCAGCGACACGACGTACGTGCCCTCGGCGTCGGCGTAGAACGACGGATCTACGCGCGCGTCGTTGACCAGGTAGGTCGACGAGTCCGCCGGCGCGCTCACGAACGCCCACTGGTACGACAGGTTGTCGCCGTCGGGGTCGTACGACCCCGATCCGTCGAGCAGCACGACGGATCCGACGTTGGACGTGCCGTCGAGGCCAGCGTCGGCGACCGGAGCGGCGTTGTTGCCGTTGCCCCCATTGCCGTTGCCGTTGTTCTCGTTGGTTGGGTCGAACCCGGTGTCGGTGGTGCCCGGGGGCTCACCGGTGTCCGTCGGCAGCGCACGCAGGCCGCTCCCACATCCCGCGAGCACGAAGACGGTCAGTCGAAGCACGGGTCCTCCAGCGATTCGAGGATATCGCGTCACTCGGCCGGTCGCAGCGCGGCGAGGCGGGGGCCTTGCTCGACCGGCAGGTAGACGGCAAAGCCGGCGACCGGCCAGTTCTTGTAGGTAGCGACCGCGTTGTTCACGTATCCGGCGAGGCTCTGCTGGCGGACGCGCCCGTCCCCGTTCCGGGTGGCGTGACGGACCGTGGGCGCGTCGGCGGGCACGGTGAGCATGACGTGGTTGGTCCACAGCGGGTGGCCGGCGCGCGGCTCCCGCACGGTGAGCACGATCGCGCCCGCGGGCACGTCCGCCGCGAGGAGCGTGGCCGGCGACACGATGTCGAGCCGCTCCTCGCCGACCGGCAGCTGATCGTCGGTGAGGGCGAACAACGAGCGCTTGCTCCAGTTCGACCACGTCGCGACCGTGACCGACGCGCGCAGCTCGCGGACCGGGCCGAGCTTCCCGGTGACGTCGACGATCCAGCCGCTCGCGACGTTGTTCGGCAGCCACTGCAGCTCGGTGTGGTGGTTGCGGTTCGCGTAGCTCCGAACACCGTCTTTGTAGCGCAAGGCGTCGCGCACGCGGCCGGCGTCGGACGGGTCCCCAGCGAGCGCGAGCGACAGCACCTCCTCGACGAACGTGACGCAGTCGAAGGCGTCGTAGCGGGACGGCGGATCGGGGTCGTGCCCGTCGCCCTCGCCGGCGGCGTCGACCTGGTAATCCGCCCCGACCAACAGCTCGGAGATCGCCCCGATGCGGTCCGGCAGCGGGGCCGCGCGCACCTCACGCGCGCGCGCGACGACCGAAGCGGGCGGGGCCGGGCTCGGGGACAGCGGCGCGGTGTACGGAGGCGCCGCCGCGATCGCGACGACGGCGGCCCCGAGCAGCGCGACGAGCCGCGGGATCACAGGCCGAGGCGCTGCCGGTAGCCGGCGGCGCGCTCGAGGATCTTGTCGACGTCTTCCTCGGGGAGGTCGTCGGCCGCGATCGACAGGGCGCGCTCGACGAGATCGAGCAGCCCTTCGGTGAGCAGGATGCGGTGCTCGGGGGTGGGGCGGCGGCCGAGGTTCGTCATCAGGGCGTCGGGCGGGAGGCGGCCGTCGGCGCGCACCGAGACCCCGGAGAGCAGCGCGGCGCGGCGCCCGCCGGCCCCATCGACGAGCAGCTGGATGGCCGACCGGCCACGGCCGGAGCCGTTCGCCCGGTCGAAGCTCTGCGCGATCGACGCGAGCACCTGGTTCGCGACGGCGATCTTGTCGCGCGCGTCGCGCTCGGTGAGCTGCGGGCCGGACAACGACGGCGGGTTGCTGGACCAGGTGGCCTCCCGCGCCTCCGGCGCGGCGAGGGCGGGGCGCGCCGGCGGGGCCATCGTCACGAGCGCCTGTGGCGGCGGCGCCCGCTGCACCGGCGGCGGCGGTGGGGGCGGCGGCTCGGGCTCGGCGTCCGGATCCTCACCGAGCGCGATCGGCTCCTCGACGTCGAAGTCGGCGACCTCGACGCGGTCGAGGTGGGCGCCCGAGAACGCGCCGTCGCCCGACGCGCCGCGCGCCGTGTCGTGGTCGTCGAACGCGTCGAGGTCGATCTCCTCGGTGGGCTGGTCGAGGTAGCTGCGTAGGTTGGCCTTCCACCCGGGAATCACCGAGGGGGCTGGCGCTGGGG
>CAIUDO010000956.1 GCA_903897935.1 uncultured Pseudomonadota bacterium | reverse complement strand
TCGCGGCGGGCAGCGCGAGGTCGGGCCGCACGACGTTGATCGCCTCCTCGACCGCGGGCTCGGCGGGGACCTGCCCACCGTCGAGGCGCGCGCGCAGCCGCGCCGCGTCGGCTTGCTCCGCGCCGGACGCCGCCGCGAGCGGGCCGGCGGTCAGCGCGTCGAGGATGTCGTCGGCGACGAGCCGCGGGCCCGGCGCCCGGTCGGGGCGCAGCATGTCGCGCAGCGTTGCGAGCTCGGGATCGGCGAGCGGACCGGCGTCGAGGCCGGCGAGCAGGTCGTCGGCGGTGAGCGACGGCGCGGGCGCCAGGTCGGGGCGCAGCACGACCACGGCCTCGAACACGTCGTCTTCGACCAGGTCGAGCCCGACGCCGTGCTCCAGCCAGTCCGCGAGCGCGCGCTCGGCGCTCATGGCGGCCACGCCTGACGGAACGCTTTGCACGCTCGATGCAGGATCACGTCGAAGTTGCCGACCGTGACGCCGAGCGCCTCGGCGCACTCCTCGCGGGTGCGGTCTTCGAGCAGGCGCATACGCAGCGCGGTCGCGTAGCGCTCGTTGATCCGCGACATGCTCGCCGCCACCATCTGCCGGGTGTCCTCGATCTCGAGACCCCGGTCGGGGCTCGGCACGTCCGCGCCGCCCGCCTCGGCCTCGACGATCGCCTTCTCAGTGAGCTTCTGGTCGCGCAACACGCGGCGGTGCACGTCCATCGCCTTGTTCCGGGCGACCATACGCAGCCAGAAGAAGATGCTCCTTCCTTGATCGTTCCAGGTGTCGATCCGCTCGAGCACCATGCGGAACGCCTCGCGCAGGCAGTCCTCGGCGAGCTCGCGGTTCGGCAGGACCGGCAAGATCGCCTGCCGCCAGACGAGGTCGCCGTACCACCCGTAGAGGGTGGCCACCGCCGAGCGATCGCCCTGCTGCAGACGTAGGATCACGGCCCGCTCCTCGTCGAGGGGCACGAGGTCCGTGGCTCCGGACGGTCGTGCGTGCTCTGTCACTGCCGCTCCAACGGTGGACGGGGCGGGAGCTTACAACGACGGAGCGCCCGGGCGGCGGTCAGGTGGGGGACACGAGCCGCAAGCGCCACTCGGATCCGGCAGCGCCGTCCATGATGACGACCCCCGCCGCGTCGAGCTCAGCCCGGATCTGGTCCGCCAACGCCCACTCCTTGCTGGCGCGCGCCTCCGCGCGGGCGGCGAGCTGGGCGTCGACCCAGGCGGGATCGATGCCCATCGCGGCGCTGCGGCGCGCCTTCACGTCCGCTTGGAACGCCTGCGGGGTCATGGCGCAGACGCCGAACGTGTCCGCGAGCAGCCGGAACGCCGCCAACGCCGGCTCGACGACCGGCCGCGCCTTGCGGGCGACCTTCTTGTTCGCGGCGAGCCGGTTGATCGCGCGCGCCAGCTCGAACGCGTGGGCCAACGCGAGCGAGGTGTTGAAGTCGTCGTCCATCGCGGCGCGGAACCGCTCTTCGAACGCACGCCCGAGGTCGAGCACGGTCAACGCGTCGGCGCCGAGGCTCGCGGCGACGGCGTCCGCCTGGCCGGTGCCTTCGAGAGACTCGGCTTGCTCCCGCGCTTCATAGAGGCGGGCCAACATGCCGAGCGCCTCGGGGATCGCGGTGTCGGACCACGGCAGCGGCGACCGGTAGTGCGACTGCAGGTAGTACAGCCGCAGCGCCTCGGCTGGGAATTGCGGGAGGAGGTCGCGAATCGTGACGAAGTTGCCGAGGCTGTGCCCCATCTTCTGGCCACCGGCGACGGTGAGCAGCCCGTTGTGGAGCCAGTATCGGGCGAACGGGCCGTGGTGGCCCGAGCACTCGGACTGCGCGATCTCGTTCTCGTGGTGGGGGAACACGAGGTCGAGCCCGCCGCCGTGCAGGTCGAACCCGTGCCCGAGCCAGCGGTCGGCCATCGCGGAGCACTCGATGTGCCAGCCGGGCCGACCGGGGCCCCACGGGCTGTCCCACGAGGGCTCGCCCTCGCGGTGGGCCTTCCACAGCGCGAAGTCTGCCGGATGCCTCTTCGTTCCAGAATCATCGCTGCGCAGGTCGTCGACCTTCTGGCCCGACAGCCCGCCGTACGCGGGGAACGACGGGACGCTGAACCACACGCTGCCGCCGTCTTCGTAGGCGTGCCCGCCCGCGACCAGCGACCCGATCATCGCGATGATCTCGGGGATCGAGGCGGTGACGCGCGGCTCGACGTCGGGCGGGAGGTTGCCGAGGCCCGCCATGTCCTCCCGGAACGACGCGATGTACCGCTCCGCGAGGGTGAGCGGGTCTTCGCCGTCCCGCGACGCCCGGCGGATGATCTTGTCGTCCACGTCGGTGTAATTGCGTACGTAACGTGTATTCCAGCCGCTGTTGCGCAGGTGCCGGACGACGACGTCGAACACGACGAACGCGCGGGCGTGGCCGACGTGCGCGTGATCGTACACGGTCATGCCGCAGACGTAGATCGACACTTCGCCTGGAGTACGTGGAACGAACGACTCAACACGCCGCGACAGCGTGCTGTACAGCCGAAACGGGGACGGCATGGGGGCTCCGGGCGCGCGCCTGCACGGCGCGAGGGGATCAGGAGGCGGTCGACGGCTGGAACAGGGCTTCGATCTCGGCGTTGATCACCTGCTCGTCGGCGTCTTTCGCGACGGCCAGCTCCTGCACGATGAGGGCGTGCGCCTGGTCGTACATGCGGCGCTCGCCGAACGAGAGCTGCTTGTCGGCGCGGAGCAGCGCGAGATCGCGCAGCACGCCCGCGACCTCGAGCGGATCGCCGGTCTTGATCTTCGCGAGGTACTCGCGGTAGCGGCGGTTCCACGTTTGTTTGTCGCGCGGGCGGGTGCGGTCGCGCAGGACGTCGTACACGCGCTCGACCGCCTCGAGGGGGATGGGCTCGCGGACGCCCTTCGCGTCGACCTGATCCAGCGGGACCTCGTACGTGAGCGCCTTGTCGAGGATCGCGATGACGTACATCTGGTACCCGGCGCCATCGACGTGCTTCGTGATGATGTCGCGCACCACCCCGACGCCGAGGGTCGGGACGACGGCCTTGTCGCCGATCTTGAAGTTGGTCACCGTGTCTCCCAGGGTGGGGCGCACCTGGAACGTCCGCGCGGCGCCCCGTCACCCACAACGAGGGGCCGCGTTAACCCAAACCTGCGTTCTCGTCCATCGGGCCAAACGGTCGCCGGAACGGAGCGTCCACGGATCACGCGGCGGAATGAACTCTCGGCGGCCAATGTTCGGGGTGGTGGGTCGCGCGCTCCTGCGTGACGCGCTGGTGCCGGCCGGGTGGACGTTGGCGGCGGCGTGCGGTCTCGCCGCGGTGGTTGCCGGCGTCCGGGCGCTGTGGTCGGAGGGGGTGGTGGTCGACCCGGTGACCTGGCTGCTGGTGGTCGTGTACGCGGTGCCGCCGATGGCGAGCGTCGCGTTGCCGGCTTCGGGGGCGGTCGGCGTCGTCTCTGCGTTGTCGCGGTGGAGCGACGAGGGCGCGTGGGGCGGGGTGCGCGCGAGCGGCACGAACGGTCGTCGGCTGGTGCCGGCGGTGGTGGCCCTCGGGTTAGTGCTCGTCGCGCTGACGACGCTCGTGACGATGGTGGCCGAGCCGGCGGCGCGGCGGGCGACCGCCCGGCAGCTCGCGGTGGCGGCCGAGGGGGTGTCGTTGTGGCCCGGCGCCCACGCGGAGCTCGGCGCGCTGTCGGCGCGGCCGGAGGGGGCCTCGGCGGACTGGGCGGAGCGTGTGTGGTTCGGGGCGCCCGGCTTGGTGGCGACCGCGGGGCAGGCGCGGGTGGTGCGCGGCCCCGAGGATCGGCTCGCCGTCGAGATGATCGACGGGGTGGTGCTCGTCGACGCGGGCGTCCCGGTGCGCATGACGTTCGAGCATGGGTTTCGCGAGCTCGCTCCGGCGTCGACGCCGCGCCTGGAGCTCGATCAGCGCACGTGGAGCGAGCTGGTGGCGGTGGCGAGCCGCACGGAGCGATCGGGCCGCGACGCGTCGTATGAGTGGTCGATCCTCTACAAGCGGGTGCTCCACCCCTGGGTGGCGTTGTTGCTGCCGCTCGCGCTGCTGCCCGCGGCGACGGGGCGTCGGCCGATGCTCTCGGTGGGCGCCGCCGCGGTCGGCTACCTCGTCGCGGTCCGCGTCGGGGACCAGCTCGCGCCGGGCATCGGGGCACCGCTCGCCGCCGCGTTCGGGCCCGCGTTCGTGTGCGCGTGGTCGGTGGTCGCGTGGGCCCGCTGGGAGGACGCGTGAACGTCGCGGAGCGGAGCTTCGCCCGTGAGGTCGTGACGTCGGTGGTCGGGGTGCTGCTGCTGCTCGCGGCGGTGGTCGTGCTCGTCGACGGGGTGGAGCTCGCGCGACGGCTCGCGGTGGGGGAGCTCGACGTCGCCGGGTGGCTGGTGCAGCTCGCGGGCCGCGTACCGGGGCGGATCGTCGCCGCGTTGCCGGTCGCTGCGGCGCTCGGCGCTGCTCGGGTGGGCGTGGCGTGGGCGCAGTCGGGGCGGCTGGTGGCGGTGCGGGTGTGTGGGTTCGCGCCGTCGCGGCTCGCGCGCGCGGCGCTCTACGCGGCCCTCGGGGTCGGGGCCGTCGTCGCGGTGGTCCGGGAGGGCGTCGCGCCGTGGGCGGCGCGCGCGAGAT
>CAIUDO010000955.1 GCA_903897935.1 uncultured Pseudomonadota bacterium | reverse complement strand
GTCGCCGTCGAGCGCGCCCGAGCCCCACGCCGCGCCGTCGACCAAGAACACGGCCCCCGCCAGGTCACCGAACGAGACGTCTTCGGTAGAGAACGGCCCATCGGGTGGCCCGGACATCCGTGGCGCGCCGACGAGCCAGTCCGGCACGGCGTCGCCGGTGACGTCGCCGCACGCGACCACGAGGCTGCCGAGGCCGTCGCCGGGGCTCACGCCGAGCAGCGACGCGTCGGCGGCCCCGGACGACCGCCCGACGAGCTGGTGGGCCGACCGGAACAGGTACACCGCCCCGCGGCCGAGCGCGGCGTCGGGGGCCGCCACCACGAGGTCCCACCGCCCGGTCGCGTCCGTCGACGTCGCCGCGACGTGTTGCCCGAACCGCGCCCCAGCGTCGTCTCCGGCGTACGAGGCCAACGACGACAACGCGACGTCGCCCGCCGGCGCCTTCGTGACCACCACGCGGTCGTCGTCGGGCAGCCCGACGATCACGAGCCCGCCTGCGGAGCCGACCGACCACGACGTGCCGTCGCCGGCGGACCCGATGGACTGCGCCGACGCGTCGCTCCACACGCGTAAGGAGCCCGACTGCTCCCGCGCCTGGTGCACCGCGACGCGCCCGAGCTCGAACTCCGCCTCACAATCCGGCCCATCGCACGGGTTGGTGCACGCGATGCCGACCACGAGCGCCCCGGCGACCGCGCGAACGCGGTAGGCTCGCAGCGCGTTCCGGGGGGTGTCGATGCGCACGATCACGGTGGTCCTGGGGGGCGGGCAAGGTTCGCGCCTGTACCCGCTCACCGTCCAACGAGCGAAGCCGGCGGTGCCGTTGGCGGGAAAGTACCGGTTGATCGACATCCCGATCAGCAACGCGATCAACTCGGGGCTGCGCCAGATCTTCGTGCTCACGCAGTTCAACAGCGCCTCGCTCAACGCCCACATCTCGAAGACGTACCGCTTCGACGCCTTCTCCTCCGGGTTCGTCGAGGTGCTCGCCGCCGAGCAGACCGAGGCGAGCCTCGACTGGTACCAGGGCACGGCGGACGCGGTGCGTAAGCACCTGCACCGGTTCGCCCGGCCCGACGTCGACCACGTCATCATCCTCTCGGGGGACCATCTGTATCGGATGGACTACCGCCTGCTGCTCGAGCGCCACGTCGCGTCGGGCGCCGGCGCGACCGTGTGCACCATGCCGGTCACCCGCGCCGAGTGCACCGGGCTCGGCGTGCTCGCCTGCGACGACGAAGGGCGCATCCGCCGCTTCAAGGAGAAGCCCCGTCCAGACGAAGACATCTCGGACCTCGAGGTCCCCGGTGAGCTGGCGCGCGCGAACGCGCTCGGGGACCGCACCTTCCTGGCGTCGATGGGCATCTACGTCTTCCGGCGCGACGTTCTGACCGAGGTGTTGGCGGGGGACTCGGTCGACTTCGGCAAACACGTGTTGCCGGCGGCCATCCACGACTACCGTGTCGTGTCGTATCTGTTCCAGGACTACTGGGAGGACATCGGGACGATCTCGGCGTTCTTCGAGACGAACCTCGCGCTGTGCACGCCAGACCCGCGCTTCGTGTTCTACAAACAAGGCGCCCCGATCTACACCCGCGCCCGCTTCTTGCCATCGTCGAAGGTGTTCGACAGTGACCTGAAGAACGCCCTGATCTCGGACGGGTGCATCATCAACGGCGCCACCGTCGATCGCGCGGTGATCGGGCTGCGAAGCCGTGTCCAGCGCGGCGCGCGCCTCAAGGACGTCGTGATGATGGGCGCCGACTTCTACGAAGACGACGCGCAGCGCGACGCGGTGTCGGCCGCGGGCGGGGTGCCGGTCGGCGTGGGCCCCGGCGCGGTCGTCGAGCGGGCGATCATCGACAAGAACGCCTGCATCGGCGCGGGCGCGGTGCTGCGCGGCTGGGCCGGCCGCCCCGACGAAGATCACGGCCGGTGGGTGGTTCGCGACGGCATCTTGATCGTCACCAAGGGCGCGGTGATCCCGCCCGGCACCGTCATCTGACCTCGAGGGTGGTGCTGGCGCCGCCTCGGCCGGGCGGAACGAGCGTCACGCGGTAGCAGCCGGGCGCCACCCCGTCGACGCGCACGCTTCCGCGCGGCGGCACCAGGCCGACCTCCACGCCCCCCACGCCCAACACCGCGGGCGCGTCGTACGGGTTGGTGACCTCGAGCGCGTCGAGGACCACGCGCGCCGCACACGCGGTGGGAGCCAGGGCGCCCGCGATGAGCGCAGGATCGACGTACAACGTGGCGAAGCCGGCCGCCGGCGGCCCGCTCGTCTGCGACCACGGAGCGGGCGCGGGCGCCGGCTTGGCGCACGCCCCGAGCAGGACCAGCGCGCCGATCCACCGACCGGACGCGGCGATCAGGGGGACGACAAGCCCGAGTAGGACGCCAGCTCCTTCTCGAGGATGGTGGCGCCGGTGCTGGAGTCGACCGTCTTCTCGTAGACGAGGCCGATGCCAGCGGCGTACCAGTAGTCGGCCGTCGCGTTGATGAGGCCGGGGCCGCCGAACCCGAAGCCGATCGACGACCAGTCCTGGGTGTAGGTGTGGCGCAGGTGGTAGGCGCGCGTGAACGTGCCCGCGGTCACCGTGATGTCCTCGAAGCCCATCTCGGTGAAGGTGCCCGAGGTGGGGATCGAGCCGTTGCCGAAGTCGGTCGTGGCCGAGACCGTGTAGCTGTAGCTCCACGACCCGATGGTGCCCATCTCGTCGAACCCGGGCAAGTAGCGGCGGCCTGGGCTGTTCGTCGCGGTGACGGCGACCGGCCCGAGCAAGGGGTCGGTGTACGACATCTGCCACGAGGTGACGTACGCGCCCGGATCCGTCATGTCGCACTTGTGGTACACCGGCCCGGCCCAGCCGAGCGTGCCCGCGGTCAGCGACACGTCGACCCGGTACTCGCCGGTGCCAGCGCCGCCCCAGTTCCACTCGTCGCCGCTCTGGCCCTCGTACACGACGTCGTAGACGCGCTGCCAGCCGTCCAGCTCGACCGGATCGTACGGGTGGCACGACCAGGTGGGCGTCCAGTCGGTGTCCGTGTCGGCGTCGGCATCCGCGTCGGCATCGGCATCCGCGTCGGCATCGGCGTCGGCGTCGGCATCCGCGTCGGCATCGGCATCGGCGTCGGCATCCGCGTCGGCGTCGGCGTCGCGCGGGCCGGGGCGCGGATCCGTGTCTTCGGTCTCCGCGGTGACGGACGTCTCTTCGGGCTCGTAGATCGTCTTGGAGCCGCAGGCGGTCCCAACGATCAGCAGGGTGGGGACCGCGGCCAAGTACAGGCGCATAGATGTTCCTCGACGCAAAAGGCACGGCATCGTAGCACAGCACGGGGCGCGCCCGCAATTGGCGCGTCCGTCGGATGCGGAGGGGCCGGGTGGAAGCGTGGCGACGGATCGATCTGCTGATGACCATGGATGCAACGTCCGGTGACGGCGTGCTCGGCGTGGTTCGGGACGCCGCCATCGTCCGTGACGGGGCTCGGATCGTGTACGCCGGGCCGGACGCGGGGGCTCCGGCGGCGGCGATCGAGCGGGACGCGTCGGGGTGCGTCGCGCTGCCTGGCCTCGTCGACCCGCACACGCACTCGGTGTGGGCGGGCTCGCGGTCCGCCGAGTTTCGTGAGCGGCTGGCGGGGGCGACGTACGCCGAGATCCTCGAGCGCGGGGGCGGCATCTTGTCTACGGTCGCCGCGACCCGGGCAGCGTCGGAGGAGGCGCTCACCGAGTGGGCCGCGCGCCGGTTGGCTCGGATGGCCGCTCGCGGCGTCGCCGTGGTGGAGGTCAAGAGCGGGTACGGGCTCACCCCGGCCGACGAGGCCCGTATGCTGCGGGTGGCCGTCGCCGCCGGAGACCGCGCTGGGGTTGCGGTCGTTCCTACCTTCTTGGGCGCCCACACCGTCCCCGCGGAGCACCGGGCGCGGCGGGACGCCTACGTGGCGCAGATCATCGAGGAGCAGCTGCCGGCCGTCGTCGGCGTCGCCCGGTTCGTCGACGCGTACGTGGATCGCGGCGCGTTCACGCTCGAGGAGGGCGTCGCCGTGCTGGCCGCCGGGCGCGCGCTCGGCCTCGGGGTGCGGGTGCACGCCGAGCAGGTCGCCTACACCGGCATCGCCGAGGCGGCGGCCCGCCTCGGGGCGCGCTCGGCGGACCACCTGGAGCGGCTCGACGCCGCGGGCGCCGCCGCGATGGGCGAGGCGGGCACGATCGCGGTGCTGCTGCCCGGGGCCATGCTCTACCTGCGCGACACCGCGCCGCCGATCGGCCTGCTCCGCGCGCACGGCGTGCGGATGGCCGTCGGGACCGACCTCAACCCGGGCTCGTCGCCGGTCGACGACTTGTGGACGTGCGCGACGCTCGCCTGCGTGACGATGGGGCTGACGGTCGAAGAGGCGCTGCTCGGGATCACGGCGGTCGCCGCCGACAGCTTGGACCTGCCCGAGCATGGGCGGATCCGCGTGGGCGGGCCCGCGTCGGCGCTGCTGGTGCGCCCGCCCCCCGGTGAACCAGCGGATCCGGGCGTGCTGATCCAGCACCTCGGAGGGCCGGAGGTGGTCGCCCGGTGGACCGCCCCAGCGGAGCTTCGAGCCGCGATCAGCGCTTGACCGCGTGCTCCTTCTCGCGGGACCCGACCTCGGTGGCGTCGACCGACTCGTTCGGGAAGCTGCGGCGCGGGGGGTCGTCTTGCGCGTCGTCGCGCTGGGCGTCGCGGAAGCTCTTGATGCCCTTGCCGACCATCGTGAAGACCTGCGGCAGCTTGCCGGCGCCGAACAGGATCAGCACGAGCGCCAGGATGATGAGCAGCTCTTGGGTGCCGAGCATCGCGCCCGGGATGACGCCAAAAGGTGCCGCGGTTCCAATGGATTCGTACATGGACGCTCCCCTGCCTGCGGTATAGCGCGCTCGCCCGTCGTCGGCGACCGTCGGTGGCGGGGTGCGGCGCCGTCGAGAACCCCCTCCGCGCGGGCCCCACCGCAAGAGATGGAGGAGACGCAAGAGCTTTGCCTGGTGTACTGCCCGGCGGAGGAAGGCTGTCTCGACGCGCTTGCGCGCACACCGATGTTGTACCTTGAGGCGCCCGCAGATGCATCAACTTTTCTTCAAGGAAACGGATCCCGGAGGCGCGATTTCTCGTCCCGGGGGCGGCGGATCGAGTCACTATTGAGGCGGGAACGTCCTCATACGACTTGTCCCAGTTTGCTTGCGCCCGCACTACGTCGCGTTACATCGGTTCTGACGCGCAGCGCGACATGTCTTTGTGGGGCAACGTCTCCACTCCCGCCCCCGTGTGCGAGGCTTTTTGCCCCGTATGAGGAGCACGGTGGGCGGGAGCATGTCGGGCGCGGCGCTGTCCGAAGCTCAGGAGCGTGGGCGCCGCGTCGCGAAGCCGCCCGCCGCGAGGCCGAGCGCGCACGCCGCCACGAACCAGTCCCCGAGCTTGCCGTACAGGGTCGGAAAGGTGGCGACCCGCACCGGTACCACGCGGGTGACCTCCTCGAACACCGGGGTCTCGCTGTGGATCCGCCCGTGCGGCTCGATCACCATCGACGTGCCCGAGTACGCGGACCGAAACACCGGAACGCCGAGCTCCATCGCCCGTACCGCGGCGAGCATCGCGTGCTGGTGCGGGGCCGCCGTGTCGCCGAACCAGGCGTCGTTCGTGACGTTGACGAACAGGTCGGGCTGCGGCCAACGTCGGCATACGTACGACAAGATCGCCTCGTAGCAGATCGGCGTCGCGTACGTGAACTCGCCCTCGAACGGCACCGCGACGGTGCCGGCGGCGAAGTGGCCCGGGCCCTGGATCAGGTCGTCGAGCCACGGGAACGTGTCGGCGAGCGGCAGGTACTCGCCGAACGGCAGGGGCACCATCTTGTCGTAGCGGGTCGGCTCGGGCTGGTCCGGTGCGAAGTGGTAGACCGAGTTGAACGCGGACACCATGGTGACCCCGTCCTCATCCTCACGCTTCTCCCTGCTTCCTCCGCCGATGATCATCTCGAAGCCGCCCTGCTTCGCGAGGCTCGCGAGCAGCCGCGCCGTGGTGCCCTCGTTGAGGTTGTACGGGCACGCGCCCTCCGACCACACCACCAGATCGGTGGACCCAGGCGGCAACGCGCGGGTCCGCTCCACCCACCAGCTGAACTCCTGGCGGGCCGGGATGCGCATCCGGTCGACCATCGTGTCCTTCGACTGGATCTGGCCGACGCGGAGGACCGGCGCCTCGCGCAGCTCCTGCTCGACGCGCTGGTAGCGCCAGGCGCCGAACAACACGACCAACGACAACGCGCTGACCACGCCGCTCAGCGCGAACACCGGCGCGGGCTGCCCAGCCCGACGGCGCAGCACCCACTCACCGAGGGCCGCGTTGAACGCCAACAACAAGAAGGAGACGCCCCACACGCCGGTGACGGACGCGAGCTGGAACGTGTACGGCACCCGGTACTGGCTCACCCCCTGCTGGTAGGGGAACAAGAGCAGGAACATCGAGGCGAACTCGACGAGGACGACCAGCGCGGGCCACGCCAGCACCCACCAGCCGCCGAACCGCGCGCGCAGCGGGTGCACCGCCGCCCAGATCAGCGCGTACGGGGCGCCGAACGCCAACGAGAACAACCCCAGGCACACCCACGCCAGCGGGACCGGCAGGTTCGAGAACAAGATGATCGTGTCGACGAACCAGCGGAAGATCAGCCCGACGCCGACCGCCCCGTACACCCACCCGAGCAGCGCGTTGAACCTCGGCCGATCCGGGTCGAGCGCCGCCAGCATCGGCACGTACGCCACCCAGTGGATCCAATGGAAGTTGATCGGGGGCGCCATGATGTGCAGCAGCGCGCCGGCCACCGCGGCGACGAGCACCCGAACGAGCCGGTCGGCCCGTGTGGGCGGGGTCATCCGGACACCCAGGACGGGTCGCGGCGGCTCACGAACGCCATCACGCCCTCCATGACCTCCCCGGCGCACACCGCGCGCGCGCCGGCGGCCGTCTCGAGCGCGAAGCCAGCCGCGTCCTCCGCCGACGCGATGCCGCGCAGCACCCCGAGCGCCTCCTTCGTCGCGATGGGCGCGGAGCGGCGGATCTCGGCGGCCACTCCGCGGGCGGCCTCGAGCGCGCCCCCGGCGGCGCACCGGCGGTCGACGAGCCCCCATGACGCCGCGGCGTCGGCGTCGATCGTGCGGCCAGTGAGGATGAGGTCCGCGGCGCGCGCCCTCCCGACGAGGTGGCACAAGCGCGTGGTGCCACCGACGTCGGGGACCATGCCCCACCGCGCTTCGGGCAGGGAGAACCTGGCGTCGTCTCCGGCGACCCGCAAGTCGCACGCGAGCGCCAGCTCGAGCCCGCCGCCCAAGCACGCGCCGTCGATCGCGGCCACGACCGGGCACGGCACCGAGCGCACCGCCTCCATCACCGCCTTCAGGTCGCGGATGGTGGCCTGAACCGCCGCTTCGTCCTTCGCTTGTACGCTCTGTGCGATCGCTACCAGCAGCGGGTTGTCGAACGACAGGTCCATGCCGGCGCAGAAGTGCCCGCCGCGACCGGTGAGGATCACGACGCGCGGCGCGTCGCCTGCGAGCGCACGAAACGCCGCCGCGAGCTCCTGCCAGAGGGGCCCGGGCAGCGCGTTGCGGCGCGCGGCCCGGTCGATCGTGACGACGACGACGCCGCCGTCACGGGTGACTTCGATTCTGCCGGGGTCTGACATCGGGCGCCTCGCGCCGCCCGGATAACCGGGCGACGGGGCGCCGCTGCAACGCCGGACCCACAGCGGGCGCGCCTAGCAGCCTGAAGGGCCTTGCTCCCGTCGCCCGCTGGCGGGTCCCGCACGAGGACG
>CAIUDO010000954.1 GCA_903897935.1 uncultured Pseudomonadota bacterium | reverse complement strand
GAGCGCGCAGCGGCTGCTGTGGGCGGTCGATCGGGGCCGCTCGTACACCACCGATCAGGTCCGCCCGCACGAGCTGCTCAACTACTTCAGCTTCGACACCGAGACCCCGCGCGGGTCCGACACCTTCGCGGTGCGAGGCAGCGCGGTGCGCACCGCCGGGGATCAGCTCACGGTCGCGTTCACCGTCAAGGGCGCGAGCCCGGCCCCCGAGCCGCTCGACCTCACCCTCGTCGTGGACCGCAGCGGCTCGATGAGCGCCGAAGGCCGGATGACCTACGTCAAGCGCGGCCTCGACCAGATGGTCGCCCAGCTCAACCCGGGCGATCGGGTCGACCTCGTGCTGTTCGACGACTCGGTGTGCACGCCGCTCCAGGACTACGTCGTCGGGCGCGACGACCCCCGCTTGTTGTCCGACGCCATCGCGCAGATGGCGCCGCGCGGCTCGACCGACCTCGACTCGGGCCTGCGTGAGGGCTACCGCATCGCCTCGGGCCGGTACGGGGCGCAGGTCGACGGGCGTGACCAGCGGGTGATGCTGCTCACCGACGCGATCCTCAACACCGGCAACGTCGACGCGAACCTCGTGAGCGAGGTCAGCCGCGCGTACGACGAGGCGGGCATCCGCCTCACCGGGATCGGCGTCGGGACCGAGTTCCGGGACGACGTGCTCGACCGCTTGACCGAGAAGGGCAAGGGCGCCTACGTGTTCCTCGGCAGCGAGGCGGTCGTCGATCGGGTGTTCGGGGTCGGGTTCCCGAGCCTCGTCCAGACCATCGCCCATGACGTGCAGATGGCGGTGCACCTGCCGGACTCCCTCGCGATGGCCCGCTTCTACGGCGAAGAAGCGAGCACCGACCGCACCGAGATCCAGCCGATCCACTACTACGCGGGGACGAGCCAGCTCTTCTTGCAGGACCTGTCGCTGCGCGACTACGACCCGCGCGACCCGATCACCTTCGAGATCCAGTGGACGGACGCCAAGACCGGCGCGGCGCGCACCAACGAGTTCCGGTACACGGTCGGCGAGCTCGTCGGCGCTGACCCGCACGACGTGAACAAGGCGCGCGCGCTGATGGCGTGGTCCGACGTCTTGTTGCAGCAGTCGATGAGCCGCACCGGGTGCTCGGGGGCTCCGCTCGACACGTTCCGGCAGCGCGTCGGGATGGTCTCCGACGACGTCGAGATGGCGTACGTCGCGGGCCTGGTCGCCAAGCAGTGCCGGGTCGACATGACCTTGCCGCCACCGCCGCCGCCGCAGCCCGCGGTCGCGTGGAAGGTGAAGGTCGACAGCGACGTGCCGATCGCGGAGGTCGCGCTGGCGTGCGCGAACGGGACGCAGCGGGACATGCTCACCGGCTCGGACACCGTCGCCAGCTTCCAGGCGTTCCCAGGCGCTTGTTCGCTGACGCTGATGGGCGCGGTGCCGATGACGGTTCCGGTCGAGGTCGCGGCGGTCGGCGGTCAGGCGCGGTGCGTGATCCGCGGCGGCCGGGTGTCCTGCTCCTGAGCCGGTCGCGTCGCGTGGGGGGGCGCGACCGCGCAAGTGGTCTCGCCTCGCCTGCCGGCGGCTCCCGCGTGAGGACGGCGTCGCTCCTCGGTCACGTGCTTCAGCACGCTCCTTCCTCGCGAACGGACCGTCCAACTCCGCTGACCGAGCCTCGCCGGCCTCGCTCGGCGTGCTCGGTCCGGCTACCTGATCGGAGCTCTAGCTGACGACGGGGGGCCACATGGTGTTGGTGCTCGCCGCGCTCGCGCTCGCTCATGGTCCACCGCCCGCGGTCGTCGGGGTGGGGGCCGCCGGCGCGGACGGGCCGTACCTGCTGCCGCTCACCGAGGGCCTGGCGGCGCGGGACGGCGACGGGTGGCGGTTCGTGTGCCCCGCCCGCTGGGGCGCGTCGCCGGAGTCCCCGTACGTGATCCAAGGCGCGAGCGGCGCTTGGGTGCCCGGGCTCGACGACCTGTACCAGCTGGACGCCGAGGGGCGCGCGACCCCGGCCGGAGTCCCCGAGCTCGCGGCGTCCGAGATCCTCGACTACGCGATCGACGACGCGGGCGCGGTGGTGCTGCGCCGGCCCGAAGCCGGGGGCTCCGAGGTGTGGGCGCTGGACCCTCCGCGGCGGATCGCTGCGTTGTCCCTTCCCTACGACTCGATCGCCGTCGGCGGCGACGAGGTGGTGCTCGCGTACGTCGAAGCCGGCGCGTTCGGTGTCACTCGGGTGGGCCGCGACGACGGCGTGGTGCGCGCCGACGACGTCATCGACCCTGGGCCCGTCACGTGGACGCCTGCGGTGCGGGTCGCGGGCGGCGAGACCTACATCGTCGAGCGGGGGCCGGGCACCACGGTGCTGGACCGACTCGACGGAAATACGCTCGTTCCACTATTGTCGTCGATCATGGACATGCACGGGCCCGTCCAGACGGACGACGGCGTGCTGGCGGCGCTCGACGGCCGCCTGACCTGGGTCGACGGTGACGCGCTCACCCCGACCGGGGAGGGCGCCGTGATCTCGTGCCTCGGCGCGCGCGACGGGGTGGCGTGGGCGTGCGCCGACACGGCGCTCGTCGAGGTGCGCGGCGGCGTGTTCGCCAGCGCCCCGCTGGCGCCGATCCCGGACCTGTTGCCCGAGGGGTTCGTGGGCGTCGCGCCGGAGGCGTGCGGCGACTGCCTGGCCGAGTGGGTGCGGATCGCCGCCGATCTCGGGGAGGACGACCCGCTCGACGGGCTCGGCGCGTGCCCGGGCGCTGTCGGTGACACCGGCGTCGGCGACTCTGGCAGCGGCAAGGACCGCTGCGGCTGCGCGACCGAACCCCACGGCGCGGTGGGCTGGCTCGTCGCCGCGGTGGTGATGGCTCGCCGCAGGCGTGCTCACGTTTGCTCACCTTTGCTCACCTGACCTCACTCGTCCTGATTATTGCGCACTAATCTGTGCTTTGACGATCGATGACAGCGGGCTATCATTCCCGCAGTTGGGCCTCGTGAGAAGCAGCGGAACTTGAGCCCCCATGGAGGCTACGTGGGTTCGTGACGATTTGGCGTCGGCCGCGCGGGAGGCTGCCCCCAGCAGCAGGCTCGTGTGTGTAGGTCCGTAGGTCCCGCGTGGACCGACGCCTCCGTCATCAATCGACGATCGCGGCCGCTTCCGCGGCGCGTCGCTCCGCGGCTTCTCGCTGGGCGTCCCACAACGACTGGTGGACGCGGCGCCCGCCCAGCGTAGGGTTGCCCGCCGCGTCGACGCCAGGCTCCGGAGGCGCGTGCGCGAGCGGGCAGCCTCGGGTCGGTTGGGTTCCCGGCGCGAACGCCGCCTGGAAGCCGTCGCAGGTCGTGTTGGCGAGGTGCCCGGTCACGCCGCAGATCCAGCCACGGTGCAGGCCGTCGGGTGGGAACGCGCGGGTGGTGTGGGCGGTCGGGAACAGCTCGTGCATCCACCAGCCCCACAACGGCGCCGCGAGGTCCGACGCGCCCCAGCCGAGCTTCGCTGGCTCGTCGTGGCCGAGCCACACGACGGCCGCCTGCCCGGGGGTGATGCCCACGAACCACGCGTCGCGCTCTCCGTCGGTCGTTCCAGTCTTTCCAGCCAGTGGCCCGCCATAGCCCGGGTGGCTGCCCGCCCCGCGCGCCCCGCCGCCGGTGCCGCGCGCGGTCGCGGTGTACATCAGGTCGCGGACGAGCGCGGCGGTGGTCGGGTCGACGGTCTGCACGGCGGGCGTGGGGACCCAGCGCGCGGCCCCGCTGGCGTCGCGCACCTGGTCGAACGGCATCGCGTCGGTCCAGGTGCCCATTCTCCCGATCACTGCGGCAAACCTGGCCATCTCACGCGGCGTGACCTCAGCCTGCCCGAGCGCGATGCCGAGCTCCTCTGGCATCGACGACGTGTCGAAGCCGAGGCGCGCCGCCGTCTTGATGAGCTCTGCAGGCCCCCCCGACGCCTCGAGCAGGTTGGCCGTCGCGACGTTGAACGAGCGCGCTGCCGCGAAGACCATCGCCGCGGTCGTGCTGTACTCGGAGAGCGGGTTGCGCGGCCGCCACGGCCCGGTCGGCGTGTCGAACTGCTTGGGGCTGTTGGGCACCGCCGACGCCTGGGTGAAGCGGGGGGCGCCGCTCGCGTCCCGCAAGCCGAGCGCGTGCGTCCAGACGACGGGCTTGAACGACGAGCCCGGCTGGCGGCGCGCTTGGGTCGCGCGATTGAACCCGGTGGAGGTGGGGTCTCGGCCGGCGTACATCGCGCGGATGGTGCCGGTCTCGAGGTCGACGAGGACCGTGGCAGCCTGCAGCGGCCCGCCCCGGGTGCCGATCATCGAGGTGAGCTCGTCGAGGCGCTTCGGCATGACCCGGTCGGTGATGGCCTGCAGCTCGGGGTCGACGGTCAGGCGGACCTCGAGGCCAGCGCCGTGTACGACCGGCTCGGGCAGCTGCTCGAGCAGCAAGGCGTGGGCCGCCGACACGAACGTCGGGTAGCGGTCGGGCAGGGGCGCCGGGGGGACCACGGTGATCGGCGCCGCCAGCGCCTCGCTCACGTCGTACCCGAACTCCTCGGCCATCGCGCGCAGCACGCGATCGCGGGCGGCGCGGGCGGCCTCGGGGTGGCGGTCCGGGGCGAGGCGGCCCGGAGTGGGCAGGATCGCCGCGAGCGTCGCGGCCTGCGCGAGATCGAGGTCGGCCGCCGAGGTGCCGAAATAGAAGCGAGACGCGGCTTCGAAGCCACACACCGACAAGCTGCCCCATTGCCCGAGGTACGGGGCGTCGAGGTACGCCTGGAGCACGCCGCGTTCGCCGATCGCGCGGTGCACCGCGACCGCGAGCCCGATCTCATCGAGCTTTCGCGTGAGGGTACGCTCGGTGCGGCCGGTCAGGTTGCGCACGAGCTGCATGGTGAGCGTGCTGCCGCCTTGGGCGGCGCCCCCGGCGGCGACGTTGGCGCGGGTCGCGAGCGCGAGCCCGATGAGGTCCACGCCGAAATGATCGTGGAAGTTACGATCTTCTGCCGCGGTCACCGCGTCGATGAGGTGGCGGGGCGCGCGCTCGATCGGCAGGTGCACGCGCCACTCGGCGTCGGGCCCGAACGCCCACGCGACCTCGGTTCCGTCCGCGAGCACGAACCGGGCGGGGAAGCTCCACCCGGGGTGGGCGACCTGGAACGTGAGGTGCTGTTCCAGCAGGGTGTCGGCGTCGGACCGCGCGGACGCCCACCAGCGGAGCGTGAAGATCAGGAACAACGCCGCGACGAAGGCCACGCCGCTCGCAGCGACGAGGCCAACGACGCGCCACCGTGCCGCCGGGGCGCCGCGACGTTTAGGTGAGGCGGACGTACTCAAACTCGGCCGGGCGGCCGTCGATGCCCTTGTCGGGCGGCGAGATCCAGTGCGCGACCTTGCCCGGCTCGTAGACACCACGCGTCATGAGCGACGCGACGTACGCGCGGTCGGCGTCGGTCGGCAACCAGCGCGACCGGTTGGCTTCGAACAGCTCGCTCGAGATCGGCTCGCCGTCGGGGCTGTACGCCTGATCCGCGTAGATGCCCTGCCGACGGTGGAACCGCGTGGACGGCAGCTTGATCCGGAAGCTGGAGCCCGCCGACTCCAGGGCGCGGTTCCAGCGCCCGACGACCTTGTCACAGTCGTCGGCGTACTCCTGGCGCAGCACCTCGTTCATCGCGTTGCGCAGCGGCACCGCCTCCTCGACCAGCCGGCCGTCGCGGTAGACGGGCACCATCTGGACGGCGTCGGTGCAGATGTGGTCTTCGTACTTGCTCTCTTCCTTCCAGCGCCCCTTGAGGCCGGAGGCGAAGAAGTCGGCGGCGTTCGAGCTGATCTCACCACCGAACAGGTCCAGCGAGTACGAAAACCAGTAATTTACGTACTTCTGGATGGTGTCGAGGTCGATGCCGCCCTGGTTGCGGGCGTCGCCGTTCGGGTCGAGCGCCGTGAGCTCGGCGCTCCGGGTGAGCACCCGCTGCACGCCCTTCTCGCCGACGAACAGGTGGTGGGCCTCCTCGGTGAGCATGAACCGGCACGTGCGGGCGAGCGGGTCGAACCCCGACTCGGCGAGCGCCCCGAGCTGGTACTTGCCGTCGCGGTCGGTGAACGTGGTGAAGCAGAAGAAGGTCAGCCAGTCCGGGCACTTCTGGTTGAACGCGTCGAGGATGCGCGGGTGGTCGGCGTCGCCGGAGCGGCGGACGAGCAGCGCGTCGGCCTCTTCGTGCCCGGTCCGACCGAAGTACGCCTGAAGCAGGTACACCATGGCCCAGAGGTGCCGGCCTTCTTCCACGTTTACCTGGAACAGGTTCCGCAGGTCGTACAACGAGGGCGCGGTCTGCCCGAGGTAGCGCTGCTGCTCGACCGACGCGGGCTCGGTGTCCGCCTGGGTGACGATGAGCCGCTGCAGCATGTTGCGGTACTCACCGGGCACCTCCTGCCACGCCGGAAGCCCAGCGTGGTCCCCGAACGCGATCTTCCGGTCGGGCACGCGGTCCGACAAGAAGATGCCCCAGCGGTAGTCGGGCATCTTGACGTAGTCGAAGACGGCCCAGCCGTCGGCGTGCGCCGACACCGCGGTGCGCAGGAACACGTCGCGCCCTTGGAAGCCCTCCGGCCCCATGGCGCCCCACCAGTCGAGGAACGCCGGCTGCCACTTCTCCAGCGCGCGTTGAAGGCGCTTGTCGGAAGCGAGGTCGACGTTGTTCGGGATCCGGGCTTCGTAGTCGATCGCCGTCATCAGGTCCTCCGCCAGTCGAAGCGTGGGCGCTCCGGGAATCCGTACAGGGTGAGGGCACCGCTGTCGCCGACCGCGTTGGGGCGCTGGAAGATCCAGTTCTGCCAGGCGGAGAGGCGACCGAAGATCTTCGTGTCACACGTCTCGAGGCCGACGAAGCGCAGGTTCTGCTCCATGCCGGTGAGCGCGTCGGGTGACATGCTCGCGCGCTCCTCGATCGCGATGCGGACCTCGTCGTCCCAGTCGATCTCGTCGGGAGCGAAGGTGACGAGGCCGATCTCCTCGGCGTCGGCGGCGTTGATGGGGGCGCCCATCGCGAGCACCTCGCCGACCTTCGCCGGCTCGCCCGCGAAGTGCACGGCGAGGCGGGTGGCCCCGGTGTCCATCGGGAACCCGCCGGCGCTGGCGGCGGTGACCTGCACGGAGACGGCGCCGTCGTCGTCTTGCAGCATGTACGACCGGTCCGCCGCGAGCACGAGCTCGAACAGGGTCCCGACGAAGCAGCTTCCGGGCTCGATCAACGCGAAGAACGTGCGGGCGGTGTTGTCGATCCGGCGCAACACCCGGCCTTGGAACGAGCGGATCTCGTCGGCGAACCAGTCGCCGGCGAGGTCGGCGAGCGCGGCGTCGTGGGCGAGCACCGCGGCGGGGTCGCCTTGGGTGTGCAGCAGGATGACGCCGATCTCGGCGTGGTTGAACCGCAGGTGCAGGAGCGCGTCTTCGAGCTCGCGGAACGCGCGCAGCGACCAGGTCTGCGCGCCTTCGGCCCGAAGCGCCTCGGCTGAGCCGGGGGCGGCACCTTCCGGGGCGCGCACGGTGAGGTGCGCGACGCGGTCCTCGGCGTTGATCACGCTCGTTACGTATTTGTACGCGCGACCGGTCGGGCTGTCGACGACCTCGAGCGGCGGGAGGGGCACGCCCTGGCTCGCCCGCGCTGGGCTCCGCGCGACGGCGGCGGCGGCGACCTGCTGGACACCGGCTTCCCACCCGCTGCGCGAGAACGAGCCGTCGACGAGCCGCATACGCTTGGCGTCGCGGGCGCGGAACCCCTCGGCCTTGGTGCAGAACACGTCGGCGACGTCGCGGCGGACCTTACGCTTGTCGACGAGGCGCGTGAGGCCCCCGGTGCCGGGGAGCACACCGAGCAGCGGCACTTCGGGCAACGAGACGGCGGAGTTGCCGTCGTCGATGAGGTAGATCTCGTCGCACGCGAGCGCGAGCTCGTAGCCACCGCCGGACGCGGTGCCGTTGAGCGCCGCGATCCAGGTCTGCCCTGCGGTGCGGGTGGCGTCTTCGATGCCGAGCCGCGTCTCGTTGGTGTACTTGCAGAAGTTCACCTTGAACCCGTGCATGCTGGTCGCCAACATCTTGATGTTGGCGCCCGCGCAGAAGATGCGCGCGACGGCGGATGTGACGACGACGGCGCGCACCTCGGGGTGCTCGAACCGCAGCCGCTCGACGGCGTCGTGCAGCTCGATGTCGACGCCCATGTCGTAGCTGTTGAGCTTGAGCTCGTAGTCGTCGGCGCGCTGGCCGAACGCCGGATCCACCGACATCGCGAGGGAGGCGACCGGGCCGTCGATCGTGAGCTTCCAGTGGTGGTAACGGTCCGGGTGCGTCTCGAAGGACGCGATCCGCTGCTCTCGAGTGACGCTTCCCATCTCGGCGGCTCCTCTCCCGATGTCGTCCGTTCGGGCCGGGCCCGATACCTAGCGCGGGCGGGAGGGTCCGGCACATGAGCTCGGGTAGGATGGCGCCGGTGACCGCGCTGGCGTGCTCCGGGGCACGTCGCTCGGTGATCCCTCCGGTTCGCTCGTGCCGCGCGGGGGCGTGGTGACCGTCGGCGCGTCGTTGACCGCGGCGGACGTGGTGGGGCTCACCGTCCCGCTGCTCGCGGCCGCGCAGGCGGTGCTGGCGTCCTGGCGTGACCTCGGGGCCGCGCCGGTCGCCGCGGCGGGCGTCGCGGTGGCGCTGGCCGGGGGCGCCCCGAGCCCGATCGCGCTCGGGGCGATCGCGCTGGGCGCGGTGATCTCCGCGGTCGGGTGGGCCCGCGGCGCGTCGCACGGGGTGGCCCGTCCCGGCGTCGACGGGGCGGTGCTGGCTGCGGTCATCGTCGGCGTCGTCATGCGGCCCGTGCTGACCGCGCTGATCGATCCAGGACTTTCGGCGGCTCCCCTCGACGGGTTCGTCGCGGGCGCGCTGGCGCTCGCGGGCGCCGCGGGTTCGTTGGTCGCGATGGAGCGGCCTGGCCCGCGTCGGCGACGGTTGCCGCCCCCGCGCCGGGTCGTCGAGGTCGAGCGCTGATGTCGATCCGAGAGCTGGTCGTATTGGGCACCTCGAGTCAGGTGCCCACCCGCTACCGCGCCCACAACGGCCTCTGGCTCACCTGGGACGGCGACGGGCTGCTGGTCGATCCGGGCGAAGGCACGCAGCGTCAGATGCTGCTCGCGGGGCTGAGGGCGAGCTCGATCCGTCACATCTGCGTGACCCACTTCCACGGCGACCACTGCCTCGGGCTCGCGGGCGTCACCCAGCGGATCAGCCTCGACCGTGTGCCGCACGAGGTGCCGGTCCATTTTCCGGCGTCGGGGCAGGTGTACTTCGAGCGGCTACGGCACGCGTCGATCTTCGACGACCACGCTCGGTTGTCGCCGCGCCCGATCCGCGAGTCGGGCACCTTCGTGGGCCCGTCGTACACGCTCGAGGCGCGGCGGCTGGACCACGGGGTGGACGCGTTCGGGTACCGGGTGGTCGAGCCGGACGGGTGGACCATGGTGCCCGAGCGCCTGGCCGCGCGCGGGGTGCGCGGTCCCGCGGTCGGGCGCCTGCTGCGGGAGGGCGCGGTGGTGGCGGACGGCGGCGAGGTGCGGATCGAGGAGGTCGCGATCCACCGTAAGGGTCAGGTGGTGGCGTTCGTGATGGACACCCGGCTGTGCGACGCGGCGTTCGAGCTGGCCGCGGGCGCCGACCTGCTCGTCTGCGAGTCGACCTACCTGGCGACCGAAGCGGTCGAGGCGCGCGACCACGGCCACCTGACCGCCGACCAGGCGGGTCGCATCGCGTCCGAAGCGGGCGCCCGGTCGCTCGTGCTGACACACTTCTCCCAGCGCTACCCGCTCGACGCCCCGTTCGAACACGAGGCGCGCCGTCGCTTCGACGGCCCCGTGGTGGCCGCTCGCGACCTCATGCGGGTGCCGGTCCCCCCGCGCCGGACGGCGTGACGACGCCGATCAGCGCGTGAGCAGGGTCAGCGCGGCGGCTTCGGTGCGGATCGACTGAGCTTCGTCGGTGAGGGCCGCGGCGACGCCGTCCGGGAGCTCGGACCACGTCAGCTGCGTGGCGGCGCGTAGCGCTTCTAGCCGCACCGATGGGCTCGGATCGGCGATCGCGTCGACGACCAGCGCTTGAAGCGCGCGGAGGGCCTTCTTGTCGGCCGCGAGCGCCGCGGTCGCCGGACCGACCGCGCGCAGCGCCATCGCGCGGACCTCCGGATCGTCCGACGACCACGCGGCGCGGATCTGCGCTGCCGCCGTCGCGTCTCGGCTGGCGATGACGAGCTGCGCCTGCGCCCGCACGAGGTCCGGGCCCTGCGTGACGGCGCGGTCGAGCAACGACGCGACAGCGGGCCCGACCACGGGAGACATAGGTTCTTCCGATGAAGGCGCCAGCCAGGGCCCGTCGAGCTTCGACAGCACGAACACGGCCTCGAGGCGGACCAGCGGGTCGTCGTCGGCGAGCGCGCGGCGGAACGTGCCGTCCGCGCTGGCGTCGCCGAGGGTCAGGCGCGCCGCGGCGTACGACAAGACGAGCTCGGGCTCGGCCATCGCCTCGCCCGCGACGAGCGCCGGGATGAGCGCGGTCAGGCCGGTGCTGCCGATGTCGTCGAAGAACCCGGGCTCGAGCGGCAGCGCGCCCGACGCGACCGCGGTGGCTACGCGGCCGGACGCCGCGGCGTCACCTTGGGAGGCGAGCGCGAGCGCCAGCGGCGCAGCCCTCCAATGGGCGCGCTCGGCCGCGATCTCTCGCGCCAGGTCGGCCGCCGCGCCCGTGTGCCCGGCCCGGAACAGCCGCAGCGCGACCGCGCCGCGCACGTACGGGTCGACCGTCGCGCGGCGGACCAGATCCTCGAGGAGGCCGACCGCGACGGGATCGTCCGGCCGCTCCAACAACGCCTCGGCGCACCGACGCTGCACCCAGGCGTCCGGGTCCCACATGGCCCGTGGCCCCCACGGCCCGCTGCCTGGGGCTGGATCGAGGCGGACCAGCCACGCGAGGGCGTGCGCGCGGATGCCCGGATCCAGCGATCCGGCGCCCTCGGCCAGCACGGCTGTCGGGTCCGTCTCGACCCGCGACGTCGCCGGGGCGTCGACCAACGACGGGTCGAGCGCGCCGGAACGGCCCGCGGCGCACCCGCCGAGCAGCGCCGCCAACACGCACCAGCGGGTCAGGGTCAACGGGGCGACGTCAAGCCGTAGCGCGCGCGCATGGCGGCGAGCGTCGGCGAGTCCGGCCACGTGGCGGCGAGCGCGTCGAGCTGCGCCACCACTGCGGAGGTGTCGCGCTCGGCGTCGAGCAGCATCAGCTCACGCCACGGCTCGGACGTGGCCCGCACCAGGCGGTGCGTGGCGGCAGTCAGGCCAGCGTCGGCGTTCGCCCTGATGAACGAGTCGGCCGCGGTGTCGCGGACCGTGCGGTAGATCCGCGCCGCGCCGACCCAGTCGCCCCGGTTCGCGAGCTCGGCCGCTTCGCCGAGCCGTTTGCTCTGCTCCGCGACGTCCTTGGACGGGTCGAGCCGCAGGCGCTGGCGGACCTCTGGGTCGTCGCGCCAGTGCGACGCGAGCTCTTTCTCGGCGCGGGCGCCGCGCACCCCGCCGCGCTCGAAGTCGGCGAGCAGGCGGTTGCGGGTGGTGGCCTTCTTGGCGTACTCCGCGCCCGCGCGCTCCACGGCGGGCTGGAGGAAGTCGAGGATCGTGCGCTCACCGGCGTGAACGGCGAGCCGTTCGGTGGTGGCACGCCCCGGCGTGGTGGACAACGACCGATACAGGTGCTCCAGCGCGACGCCGGGCTCGCCGGCCTTGAGCGCGTTCGCGGCGAGGCGGTCGAGGTCCTCTACTGCGGCCGGGGGCAGCCCCCGCGGCAGGTTGACCGCCCACGCCGGCGGCCGCGGCTCCTGGCCCATGTGGGCCTGTAGCGGACGAGTCTCCGCCCACACGAGCCAGACCAGCAGGGTGGAGGCCAACAACGTGACGCTGAGCACCGCCACCAGGACGACCCCCATCGCGGCCGCCGCGGCGAGGCGACCTCCACCCCCCGACGACGCGGCGCGGGGGCGCGGGCGCGGCTTGGGCGGGGGCGGCGCGGGCACCACCGACGGCGGGGGCAACGACAGCTCGACGCTCTGCTCGCCGAGCACGTCCTCGGTGTCGGGCAGCGCCTCCCCGCTCGGGTAGCGCTCCGAGGTGTCGAGCGGGCCACCGTCTGCGGTCAAGAACCGGATGTCGGTGTTGCCGATGCGGACGCGGTCGCCGTGGACGAGGGGGGCCTCGCGCACGCGGATGCCGTTGAGGAACACCCCGTTGGCGCTGCCGGCGTCTTGCAGCAGCCAGGTGCCGTCGCGCGAGACGATCGAGCAGTGGTGCCGCGACGACGCGGGGTCACGCAACACGACGTCGCGTGTCTCGCTGCGCCCGATCGTGAGCCCGGTGGGGCCCATCGGGACCGTCTGGGCACCTTCGATCTCGGGCGCGCGGATCTCGACGCGGGCGAGTGCGGGGACCCCGAGCTGGGTGACCTCGTCGGACTCGACGGGGATCTCGCCGGTCCGGATGCGGAGCTGGAGCACGAACGGGTCGACGACCAGCTCGTCCCCGTCCTCCAGGGCCTGGCTCTCGACGCGCATGCCTCGGTAGAACGTGCCGTTACCGCTGCCGAGGTCGTCCACCCGGACGTCGCCACCGGCCACCACGATCCGTGCGTGCCGGCGTGACACACCAATGTCGGACAGCACGACCTCGTTGTCTTCCGCGCGGCCGAGGCGGTGCACACCGTCGGTCAGGCGGACGAAGCGCTCCGGCTGGCCCGGCTGGCGAATGACGAGTTGAACGGTGGTTTGCACCAGATCACCCGTGCGGAGGGCGTGCGGCATCGCGATGCTCCACCTCCTATCTACCAGGAAACGAGCCGCCGCATCCGGTCCCAAAGGCTCGTGGGGGCCTCTGGCTCGACGCGCGGCGCGGTGGTGTCGGGCTCGGCGGTGCGCACCTCGAGGGTGCACGACCCGAGGGCGACCTGATCGCCGAGCTTGAGGCCCTTGTGGCCGTGCACCCGGTTCCCGTTGACGGTGAGGCCGTTGCGCGAGCCGGAGTCGGTGACCCACAGGGTGCCGTTGTCGAGCTTGAACTCTGCGTGCAGGCGGCTGACGCCCTCGTCGGGCACGACGATGTCGTTGTCAGCGGCGCGCCCGACACGGGTGGCGCGCGCCTCGACCAACGCGAACTCTCGCCCCGTCAAGCCGCCGCTCGTCGCGACCAGGACGATCCTCTGCTCAGCCACGTCTCACCTCGGACCACTCCCGCGCCTCGCTGCGTAACCTACTTCGCACCCCACGGCGCCTCGTCCCGAAACGAGCCGTCAGCCGTCAGCCATCAGCATTTGGCCCGAACAAGGCCCACTTCTGCGGGTCACGTTCGGCGCGTCGTTACGATTCAGGTGAACGGCGCGGGCGATTGCTCGACCCGCGCTGGTTCGAGGTCGTGGGGCGTGCGGATACGTGATCGCGATTTCCGGGGTTCATTCCGCGAACAGCTCGTCGCTAACCGCTGGTGGCTTACTCGACGGCCGATGCGCCCGGTCAAACCCCGTCGGTGAGCAACGCGCGCAGCATCGGCGTACCGACGGGCAAGCCGGTGAACAGCTCGAACGACAACGCTCCCTGATGCACAAGCATGCCGAGCCCTTCGAGCGTGGGGCGCCCCTCGGCGCGGAGCGCCGCTACGTGGGGGGGGGCCGGCATCCAGTAGTTGATGTCACACCACGGCGCGGTTCGCGGGAGGGCCTCCGGGACCGGCATGGCCTCGATCATCGCGCGGGCCGGGCCGGCGGTGCAGTTGACCGCGAGGTGTGCGCCGCGGGCGGCGTGCACGAACCCCGTGCGGGTGAGCGGGCCGGCCTCCAGGTGCACTCCTGGAAAGTAGCGGCGCAGGTGCGCGGCGGCGTCTTCGGCTTGCTCGACGGACCGGTTGAGGAGCACGATCCGCTCGGCGCCCCGGTCGGCGAGCGCCGCCGCGATCGCGCGCCCAGCGCCGCCCGACCCCAACACGACAGCGCGGCAGCCGGCGGGGAGGGGCCCGAGCTCCTCCTCGAAGGACCGAACGAAGCCCTCACCGTCGGTGTTGTAGCCGGTGAGGAACCCGTGGTGCTGGATGATCACGTTCGCCGCCAGGGCCTCTTCGGCGGCGCGGGTGACCCGGTCGAGGTGTCCGAACACGGCGCCTTTGAACGGGACGGTGAGGTTGCACCCGTGCACGTCGAGGGTGCGGATCGCGTCGGCCACCGCGCCCGCGCGGTCCGGCGCGACGTCGAACGCGACGTAGACGGCGTCGATGCCGAGCGCGGCGAACAGCCGGTTGTGCATGGCGGGGGACAACGAGTGGCGGACCGGGTGCCCGACCAGCCCGAACAGCCGCGTGGCTCCAGTGACGTTCATGGGGACGCCGCGAGGCGCGCCCGCGCTTCCGCGACGTCGGCGCGAACCTGGGCCACCAACGCGTCGACGCTGGCGAAGCGCTGCTCGGGGCGCAAGAACGCGACCGGGGTGACCTCGACGCGCTGACCGTACAGGTCGCCGGCGAAGTCGAGCAGGTGGACCTCTGCCCGCCGCGCTTCGCCGTCGAAGGTGGGGCGGGTACCGAGGTTCATGACGCCGGGCAGGTCAGCCCCGTCGACGCGCACACGCACCGCGTAGACGCCGTCCGGCGGCAACAGCGCCGTTGCGCCGGCCTTGCCCCCGGGTTCGGGCCACACGTTCGCGGTGGGGAAGCCGAGCGTGCGCCCACGAGCGTCGCCCGGGATGACCGTGCCGACGAACGAGAACGGCCGCCCGAGCAGGTCCGCGGCGCCGGCCAGGGCGCCCGAGCGCACCGCCTCGCGGACCCTGGAGCTGCTCACGGGCGCGCCGTCGTGGTGCACCGCGGGCACCGTCTCGACGGGGACACCGAGCGCGTCGGCCAGATCGGCGGCCCCCCCCGCGCGTCCGCGCCCGAACCGGAAGTCGAAGCCGATCACGAGCGCGGACGGCCGCAGCCGCGACCCGAGCAGGTCGCGGGCGAACGCGTCGGGGGTCATCGCGGCCATCATCCGGTCGAATGGCTCGACGACGACCCGGTCGGCCCCTGCGGCGAGCAGGTGGGACACGCGGGCGTCGAGGCTCTGGATGCGCGGGATCGCGGAGTCGGGGCGCAGCACGTCGCGCGGCGCCGGGTCGAAGGTGTACGCGACGGCCTCGACGCCCAGCGCGCGCGCGCGCGCCACCGCGGCGCTGACGAGGGCGCGGTGGCCGAGGTGCACCCCGTCGAAGTTCCCGATCGTCAGCACCGGGCCCGGGGACGACGTGCGCCACGCCGCCGACCCCATGAACACGCGCAGTTCTGACGTTGGTGCCGGGGATTCGGGGGCGGTGGCCATCGAGGCGGTGCTCACGGGTGACGTCGGGAGGGGCCCGCTAACCGCCCGACCGGTCGGCGGCGCCCGGCACGCGTCGGGGCGGCGCGCGTCGTTACGGATTAGGGGGCGGAACGGAGGCGGGATGCGGCGGTTCGTGCTCGCGTTGCTGGTGATCGTGGGCGCATCCGGCGCGGGCGTCGCCTGGGCGACCGGCCTCGGCGGCACCGACGCTCCGACCCGCATCCCAGTGCCGGCCAAGCCGTTCTCGGCGACGGTCGAGGATCGAAGCGGCACGATCGTCAGCGTGAGCTCGGCGACGTTCGACGGCGAGGTGTTCTTGTTCGGCACGCTGGGGGAGGCCCAGGTCACGGTGCCGTTCGAGAAGATCAAGGAGATTCGCTTCGAACCCGCCTCGGACGCCGGGTCGCTGGTCGCGTTCGCGGTGCTGCACGCGGGGGAGCCGGTTCGGGTCGTCGTGGACAACGACGTGCCGTGCTACGGCGAGACCGCGTTCGGCTTCTACAAGATCGAGGTGAAGTCGATCCGCAGGATCACGTTCCCATCGCCCTGATCGGTGGATCAGACGGCGTCTTCCGCCGGATCGCCGTCTTCGGTGGCCGCCTCGACCGTAGGCGCGGTGGGCACGCGGAGCGGTCGCAGGTCGAGGGGGGCGAGCGCGGACAAGCGCTGGTGGTCCCGGATGAACAGCTCCCACCCGCGCAACGAGCCGGCGCGCTCTTCGCCTTCGCGGAAGCGCAGCCACCCCATGTAGTTCTCGCGCCACCACGTCCAGTAGTCGCGGCCGTCGAGCCAGCCCTCGACGAGCGGCTGGTACAGCTCGGCGCCGAACGTTCGCCCGGTGATCCAGTCCTTGCACTCGAACGACGCGCCGTCCCAGCGGACGTACTGCGACGACGAGAAGGTCCATGAGCCGGTGTTGACGTACGCGCGCCCGGGCGCGACGGGCACGATCCCAGGCAGGTGGCTGTGCCCGCACACGATGTAGGGCCACCGATCGGAGCGCACCCGCTCGAACGCTGGCTTGAAGATGCACATCGGGTCGCCCATGTTCGAGCGCGCCCAGTGGTCGAGGCGGTGCTGGGTGGCGGCACGGGTGCCGGTCAGGCCGCCGATCAGCCACGATACGAGCGCGATCTTGTGGAACAGCCAGAAGCTGACGCGGTTGCCACGTGTGTAGAACTCGCCGAGCGGGATGCGCAGCCAGGTTCCCAGCCAGCGCTCGAGCGCGTGATGGACCTTCGTGGCGACGTGGCTGCCGTGCAAGGCGGTGCCGATGTACGGATCGTACTGGTAGCCGTGCTGTACGAGGACGCGGTCGCCGAGCTCGAGCTCCTCGCAGACGCGAAAGTTGAGGACCTCCCGGTACAGGCTGATGTCGTGGTCGTGGTTGCCGTAGACGTAGTAGAGTCGACCCTGGCGCCCGAGGCGGCTCATCGCGCCGAGCAGCTCCTGGTGGGCGCGCAGGATGCGGGTGAACGACCACGCCTGGTGGAAGTCCATCGCGTCGCCGTTCACGACGAGCACGGCGCCTTCCCGCTCGCAGCGTCGGATCAACGCGACGAGCTGCTGGTCCTTGCCGAAGAACACGTCGGACGCGGTGCCGTCGCCCAGGTGCAGGTCGCTGATGAACCACGCGGGCTGGTCGGCGGAGAGCCGCTCCACGAGCATGGCCGGCCGTGGCCGCGGCGGCGCTTCGGCGTCGAGGTTCGGGCGGTTCGACGCGTCCACCGGGACCGGCACGCGACCTCCTGGCGTCACCATGCCCCCTCGAGCCGCTGCCCGCAAGCGGCGCGCCTGAGCACCGCTCAGGTTTCCTCACGTCGCCTGACGGCGGGTCATGCGCGAGGACGACGTCGCTC
>CAIUDO010000953.1 GCA_903897935.1 uncultured Pseudomonadota bacterium | reverse complement strand
TTCGAGTCCGGCGGCTACATCCAGATCGACATCCCGCGCTACGCGTTGTCGTTCAAAGAGTTCGACATCCCGACCGAGTACCGCGGCGACTGGGACCAGTTCAAGCTCTGGGACCTGAACGGCAAGAACGACGAAGACGGCGTGTACCGCGCGTACTCGATGGCGAACCACCCGGGCGAAGGCAGCATCGTGATGCTCAACGTGCGCATCGCCACGCCGCCGCCCCGCACCACGCACCCGCCCGGCAAGGCGTCGTCGTTCATCTTCAACCTCAAGCCCGGCGACAAGGTGTTCGTGTCGGGTCCGTACGGTGAGTTCCACATCAAGGACACTCAGCGGGAGATGATCTACATCGGCGGCGGCGCCGGCATGGCGCCCCTCCGCAGCCACATCTTCCACCTGTTCCACACGCTGAGGACGGGGCGCAAGGTCACCTACTGGTACGGCGCCCGGTCGATGCGCGAGATGTTCTACGAGGACGAGTTCCGCGCGATCGAGCGTGAGTTCCCGAACTTCAAGATGAACGTCGCGCTGTCGGCGCCGCAGCCAGAAGACAACTGGACCGGCTACACCGGGTTCATCCACCAGGTGCTCGCCGACGCGTACCTGAAGCAACACGAAGCGCCGGAAGACATCGAGTACTACATCTGCGGCCCGCCCATGATGTTGCAAGCGGTGCTGAAGACGCTCGACGACCTCGGCGTGCCGAAGGAGATGATCGCCTTCGACGACTTCGGTGGGTGATCCGCGGCGCGCGTGGGTGCTCGCGGTGCTGTCGGTCGCGGGCTGCGCGCGTGAGGCTGCGCCACAGTGGGCGCGGGCGGACGGGGAGGCGTACGGGTCCACCTGGTCGGTCGTGTGGCGCGCCGACGCCGGTGGACCGGCGGAGGCCGAGGTCGCGTCGCTGTGCTCCGACGTGCTCGCGGAGGTCGAGCAGGCGATCTCCACCTGGCGACCCGACAGCGACTTGAGCCGCGCGATCGCCGCCGACGGGCCGACGCCGGTGTCGTTCGAGGCGCTGCAGGTCGTTCGGGCGTCGCTCGACGTGGCCGATCTGAGCGGGGGCGCGTTCGACCCGACGGTCGGGCCGCTGGTGGAGCTGTTTGGGCTGCACGGGGCGCGCCCGACGCAGTTCCCGTCCGATGAGGCCATCGCGGAGGCGCGCGCCCGGGTCGGGTGGCAGCGGGTCCGCACCGGCGTCGACGGGGACGGGGCGTGGCTCGACGTCGGAGGGGCTCGGCTGGACGTGTCCGCGATCGCACCGGGCCACGCGGCGGATCGCGTGAGCGGCGCGTTGTCGGCGCTCGGGCTCGCGAATCACCTCGTCGAAGTCGGCGGCGAGCTACGCGCCTCGGGCGTCGGGCCGAGCGGCGGCTGGCGGGTCGGCGTCGATCGGCCCTCGGAGGGCGTCGCGCCGGGCACGCCGGAGCTGGTTTTGTCTGTGATGAATGTCGGCGTCGCGACCTCGGGCAACTACCGCAACCGGTTCGTCGTCGACGGTCGGCCAGTCGTGCACACGATCGATCCACGCATCGGGCGGCCGGTCGAGACGGACGCGCGGTCTGCGACCGTCGTCGCGCCGGACGCGCGTACAGCGGACGCGTGGGCCACTGTGCTGATGGTGCTCGGGACGGGCGGCCTACCGCTGGTCGAGCAGCTCCCCGGCGTCGAAGCGCTGATCCTCACCGAAGGCGACGGCGGCTTCGATCGGCACGCGACGGCCGGGATGGGCGCGTGGGTCGTAGATCCCGGGTGAGGGCGCGTCGCCGCGCGCGGTGATAGGGGTTCGTGGTGGAGGCGCTGTGGAGTTCGTCCTCGCGTTCGCCTTGTTCGTCGTCGCGTTCGGCATGATGGGCGTCGGCATGTTGTTGTCGAACCGGCAGCTCCGCGGATCGTGCGGTGGTGGCGAGGTCATCGGCGCCGACGGCGCGCCGATCTCGTGCGGCGCGTGCCCGCGTAAGGAGAACGAGGTCTGCCCGTCGGACGATCCGTTGATCGCGCTGGCGCAGATCGGCCACCCGGACCCGTCGCGCCGCCACTGATCCGTGCGATCTCGTGCGGCGGTGCGCTATACTCTCGCCGCGGGCCTGAGTGCCTGGGGCGGAGGTCCGATGGGCCGGAGTTGGCTGGGCGTTGTCGGTGTGGTGGCCGCGGCCGCGATGATCGGCTGCAACAGCGGTTCGAAAGCCGAGACCAGCGGCGTCGCTGGCGAGGAGGCGGCGTTCGTTCTGGTGCCTGCGGTCGGCGGCCTTGGTCAGGCGCTCTCAGTAAGGATTGAGGCCGATCATTCGGCGTTCGAGTTCGGGGCGACGTCGCTCGACCTCGGCGCTGGGGTCGTCGTAACGGCGGTCACCGTGCTGGACGGGTACACCGCGGTGGCCGACGTCATGATCGACCCGGTGGCCGAGCTCGGCGCGCGCGACGCCGCCGTCACGGTCGAAGGCCGCACCACGAACGTGCCCGAGGCGTTCACGATCATCTCCGAGTCGTTCTTGATCGAGCCCAACACCGGCAAGATGGGCGAGCTCGTCGACGTCGCGTTCGTAGGCGCGAACACCGCGTGGGAAGACGGGTACACCTGGGCGTCGTTCGGTGACGACGTTTACGTGACCGACTTCGACGTGTTGTCGCCCACCTTGGCCACCGCGCGCATCGCGATCCCGCCCGACGCCACGCCCGGCCCGCAAGATGTGTCGGTCGAGAGCGGCGCGCTGGTCACTACGTTGGTCGATGGCTTCCAGGTCGACCGCGCGAGCGTCACTGCGTTCTTCGAGCCGGACGAGGCCTACCAGGGCGACACCGTCGCGTTTACGGTCACCGGACTCGATACGAACTTCGGGCCGTCCAGCTACATCGAGTTCTGGGATGACGCCGGGTTGAACCCGGACATCACCGTGCTCGAGCTCACCGTCATCGACAACGACAACATGTTTGGCAGGTTGCAGCTCTCGAACGCCGCCAAGATCGGCTACCGAGACGTCGTGATCTCGAACGGGACCGAGGCCGTGTTGGTCCCCGAAGGCCTCGAGGTGCTCGACGCGCCCCCGGATCTCGCCGATGTCGCCGTTGGCACCGTGTTCGACGTCTACCGCTCGATCGACCCGGTGTCGGGCGAGCTGTACGAGTCGGTCGTCGGGTACGCGTACTTCATCATCCCGCTGGATCCTCCGTGTGGCAGCTCACCGCCGCCGGGCGACGGCCCGATGCCGTACGACGTCAACGGCGTGTTCCCGAGCCCGCCGTCGGGCGAAGAGACGGCGGAGGACTGCCCGAACCCGGAGACGGTCAGCGCCGGTGACTACGTCTGGTACGAGTCGGACGTCAACATCGTGACCCTCACCAAGGACGTCATCGAGTCCACCGGCCAGATCATCTACTACGGGACGGATCTGACGCTCGACGACTACCGCTTCGGCAAGTACTACGATCTGCATACGCAAGGCGACCCCGAGGGCATTCCCGAGGTGACGCTCGAAGGCATCCAGCCCACGGTTCCGGGCGATTATTACCTTGTCGAGCCGAGCTTCGCGAACCTGACCCACCCGCGCGTCGAGTCGTTCGAGTACTGGTGGACCCCGGCGCAGACCTACCCGACGGCGATCTTCTCCACGTCGATCTCCGGCACGCTCACGAGCGGCGACAGCGGGTTCGCGGGGTGCGTCCCGTGGGATGACGGCGTTCACACCTACACGCCCGCTGAGCTGCTGCAGCTCGAGCCGGGCCCGGTGTCGTTCTCGGCGTCGAGCTACATCGAGGGCCCGTTGTACGGGCTCCCGTTCTCGACGATCCAGGTCAACCAGTCGACCTCGGTGCTCTCGACGAGCGCCTCGTTGACCCTCGAATGAGCGGAGGCGGCATGTCGCGTGTCTACTGGTTCGGTGCGTTGGGGCTGGTCTCTGCGTCCGTCGGGTGCAAGAACGACAACTCGCTCACCGCGAACCCGATCGACAGCGTGGCCGTCACGACGGGCGACTTCGACTACGTCGCGCTGCCGCTCGACCGGATGGTCATCCCGCACGAGTCGTACGAGGGCATCATCTCGGTGGCCACGTGGGATCGGGAGTACGACCCGGATCTGGTCCAGCTCAAGGTAGAGACGCTGCTCGGGAACATCGACGAGCTGTCGTTTCATGGCGCGGTGTTCGTGGCGTCGGGCACCCGCGGCCTCGGCGCGCAGCAGTACAACGGCCTCGACCCTGACGACACCCTGCTCACCAACCCAGCGGTGCGCGACAACGTGCGCGCGTACGTGGAAGGGGGCGGTGTCCTCATCGTGACGGACTGGGCGTACGACCTCGTTCAGCTCGCGTGGCCGGAGCTGATGGTCACGGTCGGCGACGGCGCGTTCGACGGCGCGCAGGCCGGCAACAACGGCACGATCATCGGTAGGGTGGTCGATCCCGTGCTGAGCGCCGCCCTCGGCGAGGACTCGGTCGCCCTCGAGTACAACTACTCGAATTGGGCGGTGATCTCCTCGGTCACGAAGGGCACCGTGCACATCGAAGGCGACGTCGCGTACAAAGGCGACGTGGACTCTGGCACGTTGGAGCTCACCCGCGCCCCGCTGCTGATGAGCTGGCAGCCCGAAGGCGCGCTCGGCAAGGTCGTGTTGTCGACCTTCCACTTCGACGCCCAGACGCCCGAGGTCATGGACACCATCGTCACGACGGTCATCGGCGAGTTCGAAGAGGCGCCTACTACGTCCCTCACTGTCGCCCGCGGAGGAGCACGATGATCGCACGCTGGTCGGTCCTGCTCGCCGCGTTGTTCGGCTGCAGCGACTACGGGTACACCTCGCGCACCACCCTGGACTCCTTCCAACAGAGCCGGTTGAACGCGGTCGACTTGCTGATCGTGATCGACAACTCCTGCTCGATGGTCGAGGAGCAAGACAACCTGTCGGTCAACTTCGACAGCTTGATCAGCATCTTCAGCCAGGCCGAGGTCGATTGGCAGATCGCGGTGACGACCACGGACGTCGAGTCCGACCGGTTCCGCGGCCTGCTGCAAGGCGGCGACGACGAGATCATCGTGGTCGGGCCGCAGGGCGAGGTCGATCGCGTGGCTTACGATCGCACGTGGCCGCTCGTGCGTGGAACGGCGTTGCAGCTCGATCCTGCCGCGTTCGACCCGACCCAGAACGACACGCCGGATGTCTGGTGCGCGGCCACCGACCCGTACGGCACGGTGGGTGGGCTCGGCAGCCCGGGCGTGTGGAACCACGCGTGCACCGGCGACGACGTCGTGCCGCCGCCGGGGCAAGACGACGGGCCCCTCACGCCGCTCCCAGGCTCGCTCGTCGTCAGCGAGATCATGAGCCAGTCGCCCGGGTTGGACTCGATGTGCGAGTGGTTCGAGCTCACGAACACGACGGACGACACGCTCGACCTCACCGGGGTCACCCTGACCGACCTCGGCAACAACGCCGCCGCGCTCAGCGACGATCTGACGGTGGGACCGTACGGGTCGATCGTGGTCGGCCGCTCGGCGGATGAAGCGACGGCGTGCGGCGCCCCGGTCGACGTCGCCATCCCGACCGGCTTCGTGCTCAACGACGACGCGCGGGTCATCACCCCCGATTCGCCCGACGGCGCCGACTTGTTCGCCGAGCTTGTCGCACAAGGCACCATCGGCACCGGCATCGAGATGGGGCTCGAAGGGGCGCGGCTCGTGTTCGAAGAGCCGTACTTCTCCGAGCAGAACCAAGGGTTCTTGCGTGAAGACGCCGCGCTCTCGATCCTGTTCGTGAGCGACGAAGAGGACCTGTCGCCGCTCGCCGCCTACGAGTACGTCCGGTACTTCACCGACCTCAAGGGCGACGACGCCTACCGCGACCCGGGCCAAATCCGGCTGTCCGCGGTCGTCGGCAAGGATCCACCGCCCGACGAAGAGCTGCCGTCGTGCGAGAGCGACAACGGCTTCGCGTCCTACGGCCGCCGGTACCTCGAGGTCGCCGCGGAGACGGAGGGCGTGGCCGAGTCGATCTGCGAGGAGGACTTCGCGCCGATCGTCGAGAAGCTCGGGCTCACGCTGACGGGGTTGTTGCTCGAGTTCCAGCTCTCGGACCTGCCCAAGCTCGAGACCCTGGTGGTGAAGTTGTACGAGACGGACGACGAGGCGTCGCTGGTGCGTGAGCTGGTCGCCGACGTCGACTACACCTATGTCGCGGAGGGCAACCTGCTCCGCTTCGAAGAAGAGCAGGTGCCTCCAAGTGAGTACTGGATCACGGCGGAGTACGAGGTGCTGCCGACCGGCGCGACGGTGAGCACCGGCACCGCGGTCACGCGTGGGGTGGCCCGATGATCGGGTGGTTGATCCTGGCCGTCGGGTGTGGTGGCGGCGGCGGGTCGTACGAGTGCTCGGAGGATGTCGCCTGCGCGTTCGGCGAGACGTGCGTCGACGGGCGGTGTGAGGCGCCGTCGTGCAACGCGTCGTCGCAGTGCCCGATGGAGTACTACTGCTCCAGCGACCGCTCGTGTGAGCCGGGCTGCGAGGCCGAAAGCGACTGTTACCCTGGCTTCGCCTGCAACCTCGAAGACCAGGTCTGCGAGAAGGAGGCGTGCGAGGAGACCACGGTCGACTGTGGGTACCGCGAGTTCTGCAACACCGGGACCGGCGACTGCTACGACGCCGGGGACCAGTACTGCCGGTCGTGCACCGAAGACAACCAGTGCGGCGAAGGCAACATCTGCTGGGCCGGCTACTGCGGCGTCGACTGCACGTACAACGACTGCCCCGGCGGGTTCACGTGCTTCCCCGTCGACCCCGACGGCAACATCACGTCGACGGACCTCGGCAACGTCGTCGGGTACCAGTGCCTCACGTACTGCTGGCTCTACGAAGACACCGAGTCGGGCGCGCGCACGGTCGACGACGACGGCCGGTCGGCCCCGTGGCCCGCTCCCCCCGCCCACGCCACGCTCGCGCCCCCTACGCCCGCGCTGTGAGGAGTCCCGCAATGCGCTCGCTGCTCATCCTGGTGCTGCTCGCGGGCTGCTCGGGGGCCCCGGTCGACACCTCCCTCGAGCCCGTGCGGGGGCCGACGGTCGCGCACGTCGCGCCGCCCGGGCCGTACGTCGAGGGGTTCAACCTGCAGTTCGGCGCCACCGCGATCGACCCGGACGGCGTCGGGCGCGTCTCGTTGTACTACAAGGCCGACGCGCAGCCGCTCTGGACCAAGGTGGACCTCGAGAACACCGGCTACGGCTGGGTCGGTTCGGTCCCCGACTCCGCCGTGCTCGCGCCCGGGCTGTCCTACTACTTCGAAGCGGTTGATAATTCGCCCTATTTGGGCACTACGCTGTACCCGGTCGGCGGCGAGTCCGAGCCGCTGCACATCGACGTCCTGGTGCAGGGCCGCCCGCTCCCGTGGATCGAGGACTTCGAAGAGGCGGCCACCGTCGGCAACCTGTTCGACCTCGACTGGTCCGAGGTGGGCTCGGGCTTCCCGGGCTACCCGTGGGACGTCACCGGCAACCAGCACGACAGCGGCGCGTGGTCTGCGGGTCACAACGGCGGCCTCGAAGGCGTCGACGCGATCGACGACTGGCTCGTGAGCCCGGCGATCGACTTCTCCACGGAGACCGACATCCAGGTCACGTGGTCGGAGCGCGGCGACAACGTCGACCGGATGGCGGTCGGCGGGCACTCGTTGTGGATCTCGGTCGGCGACCCCGACCCGTTGGCCGGCGACTTCGTGCAGGTCGCGGAGCTCGCCGCCCCGCCGGAAGACGCGTGGGCGCCCGCGCCGACGTTCGACGTGTCCGAGTGGGCGGGCTCGCGCGTCGCGTACCTCGCGTGGCGGTACACGGGTCAGTACGCCGACTCCTGGTACATCGACGACGTCGAGGTGCGCCGCCTGACCGCCGACCTCGAGCTGATCGACACCACCTGGACCCCGCTCGAGCCGGGCGGGTACGGCACCCTCACGCTCACGGTCGAGAACAAGACCCGCATGCCTGCGTTCGGCGTCGTGGTCACGCCGGACGCCGATCCCGCCGCGGCCGTGTTCGACGGCCCGGGCGTGCTCGGCGACGTCGACGGCTTCGAGATCGTCACCCTCGACCTCGGGCTCACCATCGACCCGACCCACCCGGACAACGCCTACCTGCCGGTGTCGTTCACCGCGACAGACGGCGTCGACACCTGGCTCTGGGACACCAACGTCGTCGTGGGCGAGCGCAGCTTCGCGACCATCGACGTCACCACCGACGTGCTCGGCTACTTCGTCGCGACGCTCGGCGCGGGCGACCCGACCCGCCCGGACGTCGCGATCCCCGTCGCGGCAGACATCTTCGATCCCGGAACGTACTCGTTCGAGGTCGACCTCACGGACTATTGGCCGGTGTTGCCGCCCGGACCAGGCCCGGACCGCTGGTGGCTCACGATCGACTCGACGTCGCCGGGCAACCTGCGGCGGTTCGAGATCGCGTTCGACGGGAGCGTCGTGCCGAGCTCGGATCTGGGCTCGTTCGTCGGCGAAGAGGCGCGTACGTTCTACCACCCGGCGCCGCCGGTCCCCGCGGTCGACGGCCTCGCGACGATCCCGGTCGTCGTCGAGCCGGGCAGCACGGTCACGGTGATCACCGCGTTGTGGAACTTCGGGGAGCCCACGGTCGGGGCCACCACGGCGCGCCTCGTCACCAGCGATCCCTCGGTCACCCTGGTCTCCGCGGACCCGCAGGTCGTGTCGGACTCCGGCTGGCCCACGGGCGTGGTGTCCACGCACGAGTGGACCATCATCGTCGATCCGGAGCATCGGAACAGCTTCCCCGTCGCGCTGTCGGTCGTCGTCGAGGACGAGGTCGAGTCGTTCGACGCGCCGTTCGAGATCGCGGTGCCGTGGCCGGTGCTCGACCTCGCCGCTGCCGCCGTCGACGACTTCGATGGTGTGCTCTCGTCCGGCGAGTCGGCGGAGCTCGAGCTGTCCGTCGCCAACGTCGGGGATCTACCCACTTTTGGCGCCGTGACCTGCAACCTCGTGCCGCGCGAAGGCGACGTGACCACGACCGTGCTCGCGGGCGCGCAGTCGTTCGGCACGCTCGAGGTGTTCGAGGTCGAAGAAGAGAGCGGCTTCGACGTGCAGATCGGCGCCGGCGCCGACGGCGACAGCGCGAACTTCGCGCTCGAATGCGCCGACACCCGCACGACCTACGAGGTCCCAGTGGACTTCGCGCTCGGCTTGCCTGGGTGGCAGTGGATCGACGCCACGCCCGACCCGTTCGGCGACGCCCAGAACGACCACCCGTTCGACATCATCGGCGGCCGCTACCGCAGCGACGGCAACGTGCTTGAGATCGAGATCACGAGCGGCGTGCCGATCAACCCGGCCACGACGTTCATCGAGGCGTGGGGCGTGTCGAACGGCGCCGCGTGGCAGTACTACCAGGTCGTCGCTCAGTCGGGCATTGGTACGGTTCGTGGCTACGAAGACGGCGTGTTCATCACGCTCACCAACCCGGTCGTCACGACCTACGACGACGACACGGTGCGGATGACGATCGACCTGACGAACCTCGACCTCGCGCAGAGCAGCATCGAGCTCGGGTTTGCGGCGGGGTTCTGCGCCGACACGTACTACTGCGACCATTGGCCGGACGCCTGGGGCGACCCGTACATCACCGGCTTCGACATCGACTCGTGGTTCGATCTGCGCTGGTGAGCCTGCGGTCGGATCCGGTCGAGGGCACCCGGTAAGGCTCGCGTCAAACCGGCATGGTGGACGGTGGCCCCGGATCGCGGACCCGCATTAGGGTGCGGCGGATTGAATTGGCCGGACTTCGGCTTCGGGAGCAGGGATGGACCGCTGGTTGGTGACGCAGGGGAGCGACCAGTTCGCTGTGAACGGGCTCGACGAGCTTCGTCAGCTCGCGCGCGCGGGGCGCCTCAAGGCGGGCGACATGGTCCAGCCCCCGGGCGCGACGGACTGGTTGTACGCGTCCGAGCTGCCCGAGCTGAAGGGCTTGCTCAAGCAGACGGACGATGACGACGACGACGCGGCCCCCCGGTCGGTGCCGGTCGCGGTGTACCTGGGCGCTGCGGTCGTCCTGCTCGTAGTGCTCGTCGTCGGCGGCGGCGCCATGTACTCGTTCTACCAGACCATGACGTCCGACGCGCCCAAGCTGTTGGGTGAAGGCGGCATGTCATACAGCGAGATGCTCGTCACGCAGCCGGACGCGCCCCTCCTGGCCGAGGCGGCCGCTGGGGCCAGCACGGTCACCACGCTGCAGAAGGACTCGTCGGTCGAGCTGCTCGCGAAGCGCGGCGAGTACTACCGGGCGCGGCCGAAGGGCGGCGGGCCGGAGGGCTGGGTCAAGATTGACCACGTGATCCCGATGTACCAGCTCGGCGGCGCGAAGGTCCGCGAGGAGTTCGACCCGCTGTACAACCCGGACCAGTACACCACGGTTCAGAACGCGAGCTGGAGCCAGATCGACGCGAAGAACGCGCAGCTCACCGTGTTCCAGTTCATGCTGAACAACAAGTCGCGCTACCCGATGACCGACCTCGTCTTGCTCGCGACCGTGAAGGACGCGAAGGGCGCCGAGATCGAGCGCGTCGAGATCGCGGTCGAAGGCGAGATCCCGGCTTGGTCGGCTACGATGGTCGGCACGTTCGAGCCGGACAAGAAGTCGGTTCCGCCGGGCGAAGAGCCGGTCAAGAAGCTGATGACCACGTACAGCTTCACCAAGCTGTCCGAGACCGACCCCGACCTGCAGCTCCAGTGGGCCGACGGCGTCGAGGTCGAGATGAAGGCGAAGGACTTCACCACCGCCAACATCGACATCATCGAGCTCCGGGCCATCCCGGAGGCGCAGCCCAAGCCCAAGAGCGGCCGCAGGTAGTCCGTGCCCGGTCGACGAGGCCGCCCACCGAGCCCGGCGCCAGCGGCGCCCGCCCGGAGCGGGTCGAGCGGGCCGAGCCACATCGAGGTCGTGGGCGCGCGCGCCCACAACCTTCGCGGCGTCGACGTCTCCGTCCCGCGTGACGCGCTGGTCGTGTTCACTGGCGTGAGCGGCTCGGGCAAGTCGTCGCTCGCGTTCGACACGATCTATCAGGAGGGCCAGCGCCGGTACGTTGAGTCGTTATCGGCGTACGCGCGTCAGTTTCTCGGGCAGATGGTCCGGCCGGACGTCGAGCGGGTCGACGGCTTGTCGCCGACGTTGTGCATCGATCAGAAGACGGTCAACCGCAACCCACGGTCGACGGTCGGCACGATCACCGAGATCTACGACCACTTGCGCTTGTGGATGGCGCGGCTCGGCACGCCGCGTTGTCCCCGTTGTCGCACCGAGATCAAGCAGAGCTCGCTCGGGCAGATCGTCGACCTGCTCATGGCGGACGCGGACGGTCAGCGCGTGTCGGTCCTGGCGCCGATCGTCAACGAGCGAAAGGGTGAGCACCGCAAGGAGCTCGAGCAGCTGCGCGCGGACGGGTGGCTGCGGGTCCGGGTGGACGGGGCGTTGTGTACGTTCGGCGCCGGGCCCGGCACCCCCGGCGACGTGCCCGCGGAGCTCGCCCGCTACGAGAAGCACACCATCGAGCTCGTCGTCGATCGGGTGCGCGTCGCGACGTCCGAGCGGTCGCGGCTCACGGAGGCGATCGGCAACGCCGCGCGCGTCGCGAGCGGTCAGGTGCGCGTCTTGTTCGAAGACGGGCGGGTGCTCGCGTTCTCCGCCGACCGCGCGTGCCCCAACCACCCGGACGTCTCGATCCCGGAGCTCGAACCGAGGTTGTTCTCGTTCAACGCGCCGCAGGGGGCGTGCCCGGGCTGCCGCGGGCTCGGGGTGGTGGAGGCGTTCGAGCCAGGCCGTCTGTGCGACCCTGCGCTTCCGCCGGTCGACGGTTTGCACGCGTTCAACGCGGACGGAAAGGTGCCGTTCGCCCAGTTCGACCGCGACGCGTTGCGGCGGGTGGTCGCCTTGTTGGGGGTCGCCGCCGACGCCCCGCTGCGCGCGTGGTCCGAGCGTGACAAGCACCGGCTGTTCTATGGGGATCCCGACGTCCGGTTCGACGTCGAGGTGGAGCGGTCGGCGGGCGTCGAGCGGCGCACGCGCACCTGGATGGGCCTCGTCGGCCTGATGGACCACGTGTGGATGTACACGCGGTTCACGGCGTTCGAGCGGTTTCGTTCCTCGGTGGTGTGCGGCGCGTGCGGAGGCGCGCGGCTCAACGAGGTTGCGCGCGCCGTCGACTACCGCGGGTGGACGCTGCCCGAGCTCGCGGGGCTCACGGTCGGAGAGGCCGCGTCTCGGTTCGGCGGGTTGGTGCTCTCCCCGCGCGAAGAGCAGATCGGCGGCTTGTTGCTGAAGGAGCTGCAGGAGCGCCTCGCGTTCTTGGTGACGGTCGGGCTGTCGTACCTGGGCCTCGATCGGTCCGCGGCGACGTTGTCGGGTGGTGAAGGCCAGCGCATCCGGCTCGCGAGCCAGGTCGGGTCTGCGCTGCAGGGCATCACCTACGTGCTCGACGAGCCGTCGATCGGCCTGCACCCACGCGACAACCAGCGGCTGCTGGGCGCGCTCCGACGCCTCCGGGATCGCGGCAACTCCGTGCTCGTCGTCGAGCACGACCGCGAGACGATGGAGGCGGCCGACTACATCGTCGAGCTCGGCCCCGGCGCCGGCCGGGACGGCGGCTTGGTGACCGCGGCCGGCGCGCCGCCGTCGTTCGTCCGCTCCGACGCGGTCAGCGCCGCGTGGCTGCGCGGGGAGCGTCGGGTGCCGCCGCGCGCGCACCGTCGCGCGCCGGCCGGCTGGTTGGAGGTGCGTGGCGCCCGCGCGTTCAACCTGCGTGGCGTCGACGCCCGGATCCCGCTGAAGGTGCTCACCGCGATCACGGGCGTGTCGGGCTCGGGTAAGTCCACCCTCATCTTCGAGGTGCTGGAGCCGGCGGTGCGTGCGCGGCTCTCGGGGCAAGCCGCGCCGCGGTGCGACGCGCTCGAAGGTGGCGTCGACATCGAGCAGATCGTCGAGATCAACCAGCAGCCGATCGGGCGCACGCCGCGCTCCAACCCGGCGACGTACACCGGCGCGTTCGACCGGATCCGCACGTTGTTCGCCGAGACCCCGGAGGCGCGGGCGCGCGGGTACAAGCCGGGGCGGTTCTCGTTCAACGTCGCGGGCGGGCGGTGTGAGGCGTGCGAAGGCGCGGGCGTGCGGGTCATCGACATGCAGTTCTTGCCGAGCGTCGAGGTCCCGTGCGAGGTGTGCGAGGGGCGCCGGTTCAACACGGAGACGTTGGAGATCCGCTGGAAGGGGCTGTCGATCGATCAGGTGCTCGCGCTCCCCATCCGCGACGCCCTGGTGATGTTCGCGGCGATCCCCGCCTTACGCAGGATCCTCGGCACCCTGGACGAGGTGGGGCTGGGGTACGTCGCGCTCGGGCAGCCGAGCACCACGCTGTCCGGGGGCGAGGCCCAGCGGGTCAAGCTGGCGACCGAGCTCCACCGCGCGGCGTCGGGCCACACGTTGTACCTGTTGGACGAGCCGACGACGGGGCTGCACGCCGAAGACGTCACGAAGCTGGTCGCGGCGCTGCACGCCCTCGTCGACGCCGGCCACACCGTCGTCGTGGTGGAGCATGACCTCGACGTGGTGCACACCGCGGACTTCGTCGTCGACCTCGGTCCGGAGGGTGGCGCCGGGGGCGGGCAGATCGTCGGGGTGGGCACGCCCGAGCAGATCGCGGCGATGCCGAGCCCGACCGGCCGCGCGCTCGCCGCGTTCGTCGCGCCGGCCGGGTTGATGGCGGCGGACGCGGCCGCGCCGCCCGCGCGGG
>CAIUDO010000952.1 GCA_903897935.1 uncultured Pseudomonadota bacterium | reverse complement strand
TCGGGGTGGCCCCACGGGGCGAGCGCGTCGGGCGCGGGATCGGGCGGGTGAGCCAGCACCCGCGCCCGATATCACAGCGTCGCGCCCACGAAGACCCGCGGGATCACGTCGACCGGGCCACTGCTGAGCGGGGCGTTGACGTCGACGCCGAGCCCGGTCCGCGGCGCGACCTGCCCCTTCTTGACGATGGGCGACCAGAAGAACTGCGCGGCGCCCTCGAACGCGGCCGCCCCGCCCAGGCCCACGAGATCCGCCGCAACCAGGAAGCCTGGCTGGTAGTTCTTGGACACCGGCGTGTCGTCGGTGGCGCTGGCGCTCTGCACCGCCTTCGCCTTCTTCAGCCCGGTGTACTGCAGCGCGATGCCGGTTTGCGCGGAGAAGGGGGTGCTGGTGCCAGCGCCGAACACGGCCTGGGTCGCGCACGTGGTGCCGTCCGTCGAGCAGATGTCGATCTCATCGACCACGAGGGTGTCGCTCGCCGCGCCCCCGGCGCTCACCGCGACGGCCAAGCCGTTGGCGAGCACGAAGATCGACGACGCGTCGAACGACCACGCCAGGGCGTGGCGGGTCTCCGTGGCGAGCGCCGCGGTGTCGGCGAGCGCTTCGCCCCGCTGCAGCTCGGCGCCGCCCGCGATGGCCAGGTAGGCGTATTGTTCGCCGTTCGACACCGCCTCGAGGGTAGCCCCGGCGCCGCGCGTTTGGATCAGGAGGGCATCCGACATCGATCCCTTGTGGTCGTCAATCTTCTCCCATACGCTCTCCTTCCCGAAGTGAAATCCGAGCTGGAACTCGGTTCCCACCCGCTGGAACGCGGCGCCCGTCGTCGCCGGCACCCGCACGGTGACGTTGCCGAACAGGTTCTGGTCCTCCTTCTCGACGTGGTTGTAGGTCGCGACGAATTCCTGACCCTCATCGGTGAGCTGCAGCTCCCCGGCGGTGGTCGGCAAGACGAGCTCCCCGGCGGACGCGGCCGCCGAGACGAACAGGCTGATGAGGGCGAGGGACAGGGTGCGCATGGGTGCCTCCTTGGCCCCCGCACAGGATCAGCTGCCGGCGTCCCCGATCCGCGCAGCGTCCCCCGGCGCCGCCCGCGCCACCAGCACGGTCCCCCGGCCGAGCTCCAGGCGATCCCCGGCCAACAACGTCACTTCGTCCCCGGGGGCCATCGCGCGCACGTCCGGTCCGCGCCGCAGGCGCCCCGGCGCGAGCCAGCGGACGCGGCCGCCGGTCCACGCGAGGTGGCGCCGGGAGAGCCACGGATCGGTGACGCCGTCGGCGTACAGCACCACGTCTGCGCCCCCGCCCGCCCTGCCGAGCACGCCCGCCGTCAGCGCGATCCGACGCCCGTCTTCGGGCCCCCCGAGCACCTCGAGCTCGGCCGCCGCCCCGGCGGGCGCGCCCCACGTCTCGGCGGACGGCGCTCCGGTCGCGAGGCCGAGGAACGTCGCCCACACGCCCTGAATCGCCGCCAGCCAGCCCTCGGGCGGCGGCGCGGCCAGCCACGCGGACAGGCGGGGGGTGTGCGCCATCGACGCCGCACCGACGAACCCGTCCGGCCAGCCGACGGGCCAGCGGGCCCGGTCGACGCCGACCGCCGCCGCGAGGTGCTCCACCCCTACGAACAGGGCGCCGTCGGCCTCAGCGCGGGCCCGCGTCGCCGACGCGAGGTCGAGCCGACGTACGCTCGGCACCTCCGCCGACGCGACCCACAGCGTCACCCGCCACCACCGCGCCTCGGGCTGCGGCCACAGCATCGAACGCACGGCGCGACGGGCCTCCGCGACCGCGCCCGCGAGCGACGCGCCGCGACCGATCGCCTGATACCAGGCCGCGCACGCCGTCGACGCCGCGTCGACGTCCCACACGCCGGCCGGACCGACACACGCCCGCGCCCCCGCCGCGATCGCGCGCCGGGCCAGGGTGTCGCCCGCGGCGGCCCCGGAGCAGACGTCGAGCACCACGACCGGCCCGGAGCGAACGGCGACGGCCAGCGCGTGCAGGACCGAGGAGGGGTGGGCGGGCCCGGCCGCCGTCGCTACGTCGAGCCAGCGGGCGACGGTGGCCCCGTGCGCGACGACGTGAACGAAGTCCGGGTCGTCGTCGAGGCCGACGGCGTCGAGGTCGTAGCCGACCAGCGCCGCGGAGACCCGGTCGGCGTGCTGCCTCGTGACGGGGTCGTCGGGGTCGAGCGCGACGACGGCGACCCCGCGGC
>CAIUDO010000951.1 GCA_903897935.1 uncultured Pseudomonadota bacterium | reverse complement strand
GGCGTTGGGCGCAGGATTGAAAAGTAAGGATCTCTATGGTGTATCGGTTGTCCGAAAAAAACTCGGGCGGCCATCCTGGAAGATTGGGTTGCAAATCACTCAACCCAGGACGGCGCCCGATGCTGCGCAAAGAACCTATCCCAGATGACCTGCGCGACGCTCTTGCTGACGTTCTTGCGCACCGAATCAGCGGTTCCTTCGACATCGCGTGGCGCGCGCTCATGGCCGCGAACGTCCAGCGCCTCCTGGCCGCCTGATCAGGGACGGGATCGCACCCATTGCTGATTGCTCCGCCCCTTCTCGGCTAAGTGATCGGCATTGGGACTAGCCGCGCCTGCGCTTCGGGCCGCTCGGCTTTGACGACGACGGCCGCGCGCGGGCGCGTGTCGCCAGGATCTCCGCTATCAACCGCCGATACGAGTCCAGCATGGCCGGGTCGACGGTGTCGGGGGCGGCGCAGCCGTCTTCGCCGTCACGGTGCAAGCAGTCGCGGTACCGGCACGGCGGGTCGTCGACGCCCGGGAAGCGCCTGGCGACCTGCTCGGCGTCCAGTACGTCCGGCAAGAACGTGCGAATTCCAGGCGAGTCGGCGAGCCAACCCGCCCCGAGCGGGAACAGCGTCGACGCGGTCGTGGTGTGGCGGCCCATGCGGTCGTGCTCGGAGAGCGCGCCGACGGCGCCTACGGCGATCTCGGGCAACAGCGCCTGGGCTAGCGAGGTCTTGCCGGTGCCCGACGGGCCGACGAGCGCCCACGCGCCGCCCGCCTCGATGCGCCCGCGCACCTCGCCGACGCCGTCGCCGCGGAGCGCCGACGTGTAGAGGACCGTGAACCCGAGCCGCGCGCGCACGGCGAGCGCCGCCGCGACCTCGTCGCTCACGCCGAGCTCGACCTTCGTCAAGCAGATGATGGGTTCAAGGTCCGCTTCGCGCGACGCGAGCACGTACCGGTCGACGAGCGGCGCGTGCATGGGCGGGTTGGCGGCGGACGCCGTGATCAGGAGCCCGTCGAGGTTGGCGGCGATCACCTGCGGCCTGCCGCCTGGATCAGCCCGTCGAAGCTCGGTTCGCCGCGGCAACACCTCCTCGATCGCGCCCGCGCCTTGCCCGTCGCGTACCCGCACGCGGTCGCCGATGACCGCCCGCTTCCCGACGAGCTGGCAGTCGCGCTCGCCCTCCTCGGTGCGCACGCGCACGAGCCGGCCTACGGTGCCCACAACGGTGCCTTCTTGCGTGCTCGTGGTGCGGGCCATAGGACTCCCGGCCCGGTGTTACCCGGCAGCCGCGGCGCGGCGACTACTCGAACGCCCGTTGGAGGTCCTCATGGCTGGAAAGCAAGTCGCGATTGGATGCGGCGTCATCGGCGCGCTCGCCCTCATCGGCTCGGCCGTCGGCCTGGCCGTGCTCGGCGGCGTCGCCTGGTACGTCAGCCAGTCGGGCGCGGCGATGCCGTGGGACGAGGTCGCGTCTACGGTCGCGCCAGGCACGGTCGACGACGGCGCCGCCGACGAGGCCACGGTGGCGGCCGCCGCCGAGCCAGAGGTCGCCGCTGAGCCTGAGGTTGTCGAGCCCGAGGCCGCTCCGGAGGCCGATCCCGCCGCCGCCGAGGGCGAAGCCGCGCCGGTCGACGCGCCCGCGCCGGCCGCGGCGCCCCCCAAGCCCGCCACGTCGTCGAAGTCGAGCAAGCCCGCCGCTCCGCCGCCACCGCCGCC
>CAIUDO010000950.1 GCA_903897935.1 uncultured Pseudomonadota bacterium | reverse complement strand
GTCGTCGCGGCGAAGGCACTCCCCCATCGACTCGAGCGCGACCCGGGCTGCGTCGGCGGCCCCGAACGCGAGCGCGCCCGACGCCACCTCGTCCCACGCGGACGCCGCCGCCCGCCACGCGCGCTCGGCCATCAGCCGCTCCGCGCGCTCCGCCGCCGCTACGGACAGCCGCCGCTCCAGTCCCCAGCCGCGACGTCGAACGTGAACGCGCACGCCTTGTCGGCCTCGACGGTAAACGACTTGTTGCGCAGCTTCGCCCCACCTTGCGGCGTGATGTTGGCCCGGTAGGTGCCGGCCGGCAGCGCCCCGACGTCGAACGGGGCGGCGCCGTCCCACTCGGCCTTGAACCCGACGCCACCCGTGATCACCACCTCGGCGGGGCCACCCACCATCGACAACACCGTCGCGGTGCTGCTGGGCACGCCCTCGCGGGTGTCGCGGCTGACCACCGTGCCGCCCCCTCCGACCGCACCCCCGCCGGCGTCCGGCGGCGCGACGGTGTTTTCGGGCGGCGGGTCCGGCGGCGTGGTGACCACGGTGGTGGGGCCCGACGACATCTCGGTGGACAGCACGTACGCGACGACCGCCACCGCGATCAGCACGACGACGAGCACACCCCCGAGGCCCACGATCGCCGCGGCGGCGATCTTCATGCCCCCGCCGCCCCCCGACGACCGCACGACGTCGGTGGTGCCGCTGCGCTCCGAGGGCGCCTCGGTGGGGCCGTCGATCGGGAGGTTGACCCTTGCCACCGCGCCCGTTCGCGACGGCGCCGGGGCCACCGACGCCGCCGCCGCCGTGGTCGACGGGCCCGCGCCCGGACCGAACGCGCTCGACGCGTCTTCTTCGATCACCTGCCCGGTGAGCGGATCCCCCGTCTCCAGGTCGGGCTCGTTGGCCTTCGACTCCGCCACCGTGGTGCGGCAGAACTTCTTGAGCGGTGCGTCGGACGCGCCTTGCGCCAACGCCTCGAACACGTCGACCAGGCTGGTCGCGCTCGGCCGCTCCTTCGAGTCGTACGCGCACATCGCGCGCAGCACGTCGCGAACCTGACGCGTCCACTCGGACGGGCCCTCGAGCGGCACCGCCGCGATGCGCTCCTCGACCTTCTTCACGAACTTCTGCGGCCGCGGCGGGATGCGCCCGAACGCCTCGAGCGTGAGCAGCTCGTACAGCGTGATGCCGAGGCTGAAGATGTCGGCCGCCGGCGTGTCTTCTTCGCCGAGCATGCGCTCGGGCGCCATGTAGCCCTGCGACCCGAACGCCAGCGCCTGGGTCTTTGCTTCGCGCTCGGCGAAGTTGGCCCGCGCGGTCCCGAAGTCGAGCACCTTCACGCCGCCCGCGATGGTGACGAAGATGTTCGACGGCTTGATGTCGCGGTGGATGACCCGCAGCGGATCACCGCCCTGCAGCGGGCGCCCGTTGTAGGCGGCGTCGAGCGCGGACGCGACCGCCGACGCGATCTCGAACAGCGCGGCGCGCGGGAAGGTCATGTGACGGTCGCGCAGATACTGGAGCACGTACTTGAGGTCTACGCCCTCGAGGTACTCCATGATGATCGCGCACTTTCCGTCGATCGACGTGAGATCTTCGACCCGGACGATGTGCTGGTGACGGATCAGACCGAGCAAGCGCGCTTCGTCACGCGTGCGCATGACGACCTCGTCATGGCTCGACCACTTCGCATGAAGCAGCTTGGCGGCGACGATCCGCGAGAAGCCATCTGACGAGAGCTGCTCGGCCAGGTAGACCTTTCCGAAGCCTCCCTCGGCGATCTCCTTGATGAAGCGGAATCTCCGCCGCGCGCCGCTCATGCACCCGTCCGTTGCGTGGCCGCGACTATAACAACCGGCGCGCCGCGATCACGGCGCCGCCACGCGGAATGAGCCCGGCGACGGCCGGACGCCCGATCCTCCTCGCGACGTCATCGTCGAATCGGTACGTTACAACAACATTTACGACGCGTGGCCAGTCAGGACGCGGCGGCCCGCCCCGGTCTGTCACCTAGACCGGGTTAGCGGAACGCCGCCTCCTGGGCGCTGCGGGGTCCATGATCGAGCTCCACGAAGGGCAAGTGATCGACCGCTACGTCGTCGAAGGCCCGATCGCGGCCGGCGGCATGGCCTCGGTGTGGCGCGTTCGACACTCGGTGCTGGGCTCCACGTTCGCGCTCAAGGTGCTGCACGGGGCGTCTCCGGCCACGCGCGAGCGCCTCGTCCAAGAAGGGCGCCTACAAAGCACACTCCGGCACCCCAACATCGTGCAGGTCACCGACGTCGTGACGGTCGGCGAGCACCCGGCGCTCGTGATGGAGCACGTCGACGGGGTCGACCTGCAGACGCTGCTCGACCGCGGCGAGCCGCTCGACGCCGAGTCGGTGTTCCGCGCCATCTGCGCGGCGGTCGGCGCCGCGCACGCGCTCGGGGTCGTGCACCGCGACCTCAAGCCAGCGAACGTGCTGATGGCGCGCACCGGCGACGGGTGGTTGCCGAAGGTCGCCGACTTCGGGCTCGCCAAGGCCGCCCGCGGCGACGTCGCGCACACCCGCGTCGGAACCGCGATGGGCACGCCGTCCTACATGGCCCCCGAGCAGATCCGTGACGCGTCGACGGTCGACCAGCGCGCGGACGTGTTCTCGCTCGGGTGCATCGTGTACGAGCTGGCGCTGCGTAAGAAGGCGTTCCCAGGCGACGATCCCGTCGCGGTCTGGCACGCGATCACGAACGGTCCCCGGCCAGCGACCGCGCCGCTGCCGCGCCGGCTCGCCCGCGTCGTCGATCACGCGTGCCGCGTCGAGCCCACGCACCGGCCCGCCTCGGTCAAGGCGCTCCTGGGGCTGCTCGACGCCCCGCCCGCCGCGCCGGCCTCCCCGTGGTGGCCGGCCGCGATCGCCGTCGCGGTGGTCAGCGTCGGCTTGTTCGGCGCCATCGGGATCCTCGCGGTCACGTCGTCGTGGTGGGCCGCGACTGCGGACCCCGTCGTCGACAGCGCGGCACCGGAGCCGCCGCCGGCCCCTCCCGACGACGGGCTGCCGTGGTGCGAGGCTGGCGACGCGGAGCGCCTCGGCGTCGTACGCGTCGGGCCCTACAAGCCGCTCGCTCGCCCGCTGAAGGTGGGGGCGGTGTGGACCGCCCGCGACGACGTCGAGGTCACGCAGTCGCCGGGTGGTGCGCCGTTCTGCAGGTTGCCCGCCGGCACCGAGGTCGACGTCACCGAGACGCCGATAAGGATCCTGAACCGGGGTGTGTACGTCGCGGTCATCGGCGGCGGCTTCCGCGCACCGTAAGGCGGGGCGGCTCAGTCGCAGATGCCGCCTTGAGCGTTCGCGATCTCGGTGAGCACGTGCATCGTCGCGAAGTAGGCGATCAAGTCGCCGGTGACGCTCGGCCAGCGCTCCACCATGTCGCCGAATGACCAGCCGACGTTCATCATGCCGCCGCCCCACGGCGCGCGGCCCTCGATCACGTCGCTGTCGCGCTGGAGCAGCACCCCACCGACGCCCATGACCGTGGCGTCGGCCTTCCGGGTCGACGACAATTCGACGGCTTCGTACACCTCGCGCACGCTCGATCCGGCGTACCACTCCTGGGCCTCGGCGTAGGTCATCGTCGTGCCGGAGATCACCACCAGCTTGCCGTTCTCCTCCTGCACCAACACCTTGAGCGCGGCGTACCGCTGGGGGAGCGACCCGCTCGGGCACAACACCGGCGACAGCACCTCGCGGTCGCGGCGGACCATCTCCTCCAAGAAGCCCTTACGGTCGTCCATCCGACGGGTCTGGGCGAACGCGACCTCGGCCAGATCCTCCGAGAAGCCGAACGCCAGGAAGTTCTCGAGGCGGGTGCTCGGCATGTACGCGATCATGCGCAGCGGATCCTGCGCCGTGGCGTTGACGACCTCGGCCCCCGCCTTGGGCGGCTCCACGTCTTCGGTTGCGAGCAGCCAGCCGTTTACGACCAGGGCCACCGAGAGCGTCGTCAGGATCGCGAAGAACCGCCAGGTCACTTGTTCCTCACCGTCGCCGCGTCCGGGACCTCGAAGTCCTTGCAGTAGCCGCCGATCGCGTGGTCACGCCACGGCTTGAACGCCTCGATCTCGTCCGCGTAGTTCTTTCCGTAGTAGCACGCGGCCAGCAGGTGCGCGGCGACGATCGGGTAGACGTAGTGCTGCGTCTGGGCGTGCAACACAGACCCGCAGAACATGTCGGGGCCCTCTTCGTTGGCGCACAGGATGTTCGAGCCGACGAACAGCGCCTGCTCCTTCTCGGACTTTCCGTCGGACCACCGCTTGAACGCCGGCAACAAGTTCGTCGACTTCGCGACCCCGAACCGCCCGTCCGCGTACCCGCCGTTGTGCGACGCGATGGCGATCTGCACGGCGGCGCCGCTCTTCGCGATGACCGGGTCGTCGATCGCCTCCTTGAGCAGCGCGATCGCGGCGCGCGTCGACAGCTCGAGGTCGGTGCGCAGGTCCACCTGGCACCCGTTGCTCTCTGGGATGCGGCACTTCTCCTGGTACATGTACTCGCCGGTGTTCATGACGTCGCGCGGCGGCGTCAGCGCGGAGGGCGTCCACAGCGGCGCGTTGGGCATGTCCGAGAACTTGCAGCCCGACACCTTCATGTCGACGCCGTGCCGCTTCTGGACCTGCACCGCGACCTCGGGCATGAACTGCCACCAGCCCTTGGCGCACGCGACCGACTGCCGGTCCGCCCGGTAGCGGCTCTCGCGGTGCGGGATCCCTGCGAACACCTCGGGCAGACCGGCCTTACGCAGCTCGGTCACCACGACGGCGTACTCCTTGCGCACGTTGTCGAGCGTCCGGTAAAACGCGAACGCCTCGGAGTGCTGGATCGTGCTCATCTGGACGAAGTCGAACAGCTCCTGGTCCCAGAACGTGGGCTCGCGCAGCGTCGGGCGACGGGCCCGCGCCGCGTTGTCCTCCATCATCCAGAGCAGAAAGCCGCGTTGCAGTCCGTTCTTGATGCCCTCGGGCAGCCGCTCCAGGCGCTCACGGTCGACCGACACCGACAGGTAGTACTCCTCACCCATGCCCTTCGGCCCGAGCGTGTCGATGTCCTGGCGCACGAACAGCACCGTCGCCAGGATGATCGACGACGCCATCGCGGCCATCAACCCGAAGCAGCCGACGAACCAGATCGGCACCGTCGACGCGACGAGGCTGCGGGTCTTCCGGACCGCGGTGGCCTGCTGCACGACCATCGGCGCGGACGGGCGGTCCTTACGCACCTCGACCGCGTCGACCGCGGCCGCCTCCGACCCGAGCTGGCCCCCCGTCCACACCCCGAGGCGCTCGGAGCGTAAGAACTCGAGCGTGGCGCCGCGGCCGACCGGGCCGAGGTGCACCGCGCACCCCTTCGACAAGTACTCGGGCCGCGACAGCGGCTCGATGTCCTTCCATTGCACGTTCGGGTGCGGCGCGACCCGGACCTGGTTGCCACCGACCGGCGCCACCGCGACCGAGCCGCCGTCGTACGCGGTGATGACGGCCTGCCGCGCGTCGAGGCCTCGGTAGCCCGCGAGCTTGAACCCGCCGGGGCCGGGGTTGGCGCCGATCCGCACGACCGGACCGCGCAGCACGATCGGGCCGCGCGCGGCCAGCGGGCCCTCGGTCACGCGTAAGACGACGTCCCACCGCTCGGTCGCGCTCATCCGCGGCGCTCTACGATCAAGGTGTCGCCCGGGCGCGGCGCGACCTCGGCCAACACCTCGTTCGGGCCGAGGGCGCGCCCGCACCGCAGCGCCCACCCGTCGCCCGGCAACCCCAGCCACGCGCACAGGTGGGCGACGAGCATGCGCGACGGCGTCGCGAGCGCGACCATCGACTGGAAGCGGGCCCCGTCGGCGATCACCTCCAGCCGCACGACGTCGTTGGGCACCAGCACGAGCTCGAGGGGGCGCGCGGGGTCGAGGTCGCGCACCGCGGCGTCTCCGGGGACCAACCGACCGTCTTGCGCGGCCCGGTACCAGTGCGTGAGGCGGCCGGTGAGGTCGACCGGGGCGGGCGCGACCAACGAGACGAGGCGGGAGACGGCGTCCGCGACGCTGTCGGCCGGGCGCACCCGCGCTTTGCGCTGACCGCCGCCGGGGAGGACCACCTGGAACGCGATCGGCGCCTCGTCGTCAGCCCGCGACGGGCGCGCCGGCGGGGTGATGCGCGGCGAGGGCGCGCTCGCTGGCGGCGCGGCCGCCTTCGGAGGGGCTGCGGGTGGGGCCGCGGCC
>CAIUDO010000949.1 GCA_903897935.1 uncultured Pseudomonadota bacterium | reverse complement strand
ATCTCGCGGCCGCCCGCAACCGCGCGTTGCCGTCGCTCGGCCTGTACGGCACCGCCGGCCGGGCGTCGGCGGGCGACGACGGGAGCGCGCTCCGCGCCGGCGTCGGCGCGGTGGTCGCCGGCGCTCCGTACCTCGAAGGCGGTGTCTCGTTGTCGATGCCGCTCGGGCCGGCGGCCGATCCGCTTGGGCTCGACGCGGCGCGCCTCGTGGTCACCACGCGCGAGCTCCAGCTCACCGACAAGGTGGAGGGGGTTCAGCGCGAGGTGCGGGCAGCGTGGCGCGACGTCGAGCTGTCGACGCAGCGCTTCGTCGTCGCGTCGCAGGCGGCGGCGCTGGCGGATCGTAAGCTGTCGCTGACGATCGACGAGTTTCGTGAGCGTAAGACCGACTCGTTCAAGGTGCTGCGCTACCAGGACGACCTGCTGGCGGCCCGGTTGTCCGAGATCGAGGCGGCGACGGACGTGATCCAGGCGCGCGCGGAGCTCGATCGGGTCACGGGGGTGGGCGCCGACCCGTTTCGAGGCGTCGTCGATCAGGTGGAGGTTCGGTGAAGGACGACCCGTTGGTGGTGCGCGCGCTGCGCGGAGCGACGCTGGAGCGCCCGCCGGTCTGGTTCATGCGGCAAGCGGGGAGGTACCTCCCAGAGTATCGGGCGGTCCGCAAGACGTGCTCGTTCCTCGACTTGTGCCACGACGCCGACCTCGCGTGCGAGGTCACGCTGCAGCCGCTCCGGCGGTTCGAGCTCGACGCCGCGATCGTGTTCTCGGACATTCTGACGGTGCTGCAGGCGGTCGGGCGCACCGTGACGTTCGAGGCGGGCGAAGGGCCGACGGTCGACCCGGTGCGCGACGCCGCCGGCATCGACGCGCTGGTCCGCCCCGACGTCTCCGACGCGCTGCCGACCGCCCCTGAGACGATCCGCAGGTTCCGGCGCGCGCGCCCGCAGACGCCCATCCTCGGCTTCGCCGGCGCCCCGTTCACGCTGCTGTGCTACCTCGTGGAAGGCGGCGGCTCCAAGAACTGGACGCACGTGAAGCGCTTCTTGTACGCCGATCCTGCGGCGGCGCAGCGCGCCCTCGACCTGCTGGCCGACGTGGTCGGGGACCACCTGCAGGATCAGGTCGACGCGGGCGCGGCGGCGATCCAACTGTTCGACACCTGGGCCGGCGCGTTGTCGCCCGACGACCTCGAGCGCTGGGCGTTGCCGTCGGCGGCGCGCGCGTTGTCCCGGGTGCGCGGCGCGCCTCGGCTGTACTTCACGAAGGACACCGCGCCCGCGCTGTCGCGGCTCCACCAGACCGGCGCCGACGCGTTCGGGCTCGACTGGCGCGTAGACGTGCGGGAGGCCCGCGTGGCCCTCGGCGCCGACGTGCCGGTGCAAGGCAACCTCGACCCGATCGCGCTGTTCGCGCCGCCGGCGGTGATCCGGCGAAAGGTGCAGGAGATCCTCGTCGCGGCGGGGCCGACAGGCCACGTGTTCAACCTCGGACACGGCGTGGTGCCCGAGACGCCGATCGAAGGCGTCGAGGTGATGGTGGCGACGGCGCGTGAGGGCTACGCCGCGGCCCGCGCGGCGCTCGCCGCTACTTGATCCGGGTGGTCTCGGCGAGGCGGGTGGCGAGGCCGTCGTCGTGCTCGCCGCCGCGGTCCAGCAGCGCCTGACCGCGCGCGCGCCCCAGCCAGATGTAGCCGTCGTGCTCGGCGACGTCGTAGCAGGGCACCGGGCGGTTTGGATCGGCGAGGCACGAGCCGTCGCGCACGTCGAACTTCCAGTCGTGGTACGGGCACGTGATGACGTGCCCGTCGATCTTGTCGGCCTCACCGAGCGGGCCGTCTTCGTGGGTGCAGGTGCCGTCGATGGCGTGCAGCTGCCCGTCGATGCGGAACACCGCGACGGAGCGGCCGTCCGGCGCGTTGAACGTGCCCGCTTTGCCGGCTTTCACGAAGTCGGCCGGGCCGACTGCGGTGCGGCCGCCGGCGTCGGGCTTGGTGGGGAGGTTGGTGAAGGCCGCCTGGAGCTTGTCGAGCCCGAGATCGGCGTCGGGCGCGGCCGACCGCATGCCGGCCCCGCCGTTGAACAAGACGAGCGGGCGCTGAATCGCCGCTTTCGCGGCTGCGCCTACGGAACCGTGCTTCTCGACTTTGCTCTTGAGGAACGACCGCAGGCCCATGCTCTCCCCCTCCGGGTCGGTCTGATGTGCCCGATCGTGGCCTGATCCGCAAGCACGACGCGCCGGGTCGCGGCCGAACGTACCAGTGACCGCGGCGGCCGGCCCGGGATAGAGGGCTTCATGTCGGGTCGTTGGGTCAACATGGTCAAGGACTGGGGCCTCGCGCTGCTGATGGCGCTCGGCGCCATGGTCGCATGGGGCTGGTTCTCGTCGAGCGCCCCGGTCACTGCCGGAACGGTGGCACCCGACTTCGTATTGCTCGGGCCGGGCGGCGAGCAGGTGCACCTGGGCGAGCTCGCCGGGCAGACCGTCGTCGTCAATTTTTGGGCTACGTGGTGTGGGCCGTGCCGCCAGGAGATCCCAGACTTCGCCGCGTTTCAAGCTGAGCACCCCGATGTACGCGTGCTGGGCGTGAGCGTGGACCACGAGCTGTCCGGCAAGGCGCTTGCGGCGGCCGCGCGCCGGCTCGGCGTGACCTACACGCTGCTGCACGACGCGGACAGCGCGGTGGCCGACAGCTACCGGGTGGGCGCGTTGCCGACCACGTACGTGATCGGCCCGGATGGAACCGTCATCGCGGGCCGCCAGGGCGTCGTGCGGCAGTCCACCCTCGAGGGCTGGCTCCCCTGACGTCGGCTTGCTAGTCGCGTGGCGGGTCGAGGACCGAACGATGCACGTGTGGCTGCTGTTGTCCCTGCATGGTGAGGCGTCCGCGCAAGACGCCCCGGCGGCCGAGGTGATCCCCGAGGTCCCGGCCGACGAGCCCGCCCCGTGGCACAAGCAGCCGATCGATCCGAGCTACGAGACGGACTTCACGGCGTTCACCGTGCCACACAAGGCCGTTCGCCTCGGCGTGATGGCGGTCGACTACGGCCTCACCGACGACTTCCAGATCGGCACGTCCCACCTCGCGCTCGTCTACGGCTACTACAACGTGCGCGCCAAAGCGAACCTGCTCACGCTCGGCCCGCTCGACGTCGGTGTCGCCGCCAACCCAGGCGTGCTCGACGCCGGGCGGTTCGGCAAGCTCGACGCCGCGATCGTCTCGGTGCCGATCACGTCGACCTTCACGTGGCGCATCGCCAAGCCGTTCTCGCTGCACACCGGCTTTCGGTGGCAATTGCTCGATGTTCGCGGCACCTTCGCGTTCGACGACCTCGCGTCCAGCCTGGCCCAGTTCATCGGCGTGCAGCTCCCGAAGGACATCAAGAACTCCCTCGAGGGGGTCGGTGGTTTGTACGGAGGCGCCAACCTCACGCTCGCGCAGCTCCGCGTCGGCTTCGACGTCCGGTTCAACCGGCGCGACAGCCTGATCGTGCAGTACCGTCAGTACACCGCGCTCCGCGGCAGGTTCGACCTCGGCTATGAGAACGAGGCCCAGGATCTGTTCGCCGGCGCGGCGGTCGCGGTCCGGGAGCCGCTGGCGAAGGAGGTCGATCCGTCGGTCACGTTGTCGTACCAGATGTCGTACGAGAAGTTCGCGCTCCGGGTCGGCATCCCGCTTTCGACGCCGAAGGCGCTCACCCAGGACTACACGCCGCTGTTCTGGGTCGACCAAGCGTTCGCGATCTACTGGTTCTTGTAGCCGTCCACGCCTCCGGGCGTCGTCGGCGTGTGGTGGATAGTGGGGCGGCGCCTGTCCAGGAGCCCCTGATGCTGCGCCGTCTGCCGTTGATCCTCGCCGCGCTCACGACCACCGCCGCGTTGTTGGCGTGTGAGGGCGCGATGTCGCCGCAAGAAGCGGAGGTCGCCACCACCGAGCCGGTCAGCACGAAGGACCGCCTCGCGGGCCTGCCGGCGACTGACCTCGTCAACCCGACGGAGGACGCGGTGATGCAGTACGTCGTGTCCGCGGTGCCGAACGTCACGGACGAGCAGATCCGCGGCATCTACGACCTCTACACTGCGTTCCGGGCCGATCAGGCCAAGACGGTGGCGCGCATGGCGCGGATGCGGGCGAGCCTCGGGCGCGCCGGGGAAGGCGGGCAGGCGCCGCCGCCGCGGCGTGGGCAGCAGCAGCGCCTCGACCAGATGGAGACCGACTTCTTGGCGGCGGGCCGGCTGTTGCTCACCCCCGAGCAGTACCCGGCGTGGGACGAGTGCGCGGTCGCGGTTGACCTGTCGCCGCCCGAGAGCGCCGCGGTGGCGCGCCCGGGCGCGATCGTCGTCGGCGCCGCGGCCCCGCCGTTCACCCTGAACGCGCTCGGTGGGGGCGAGGTGTCGTTGGCGGCGATGGCCGGCAAGCCGGTCATCGTCGAGTTCGGCAGCTACACGTGCCCGATCTTCCGGGGCAACGCCGCCGAGATGCGGGCGCTCGCCACGAAGTACGCGGACAAGGCGCACTTCGTGCTGGTGTACGGCTACGAGGCTCACACGAACGACGGCTGGCAGGTCAACGCGAACCAGCGCGACGGCATCTTGTACAACCAGCCCACCACGCTCCCCGAGCGCGTCGCGATCGCCAAGGAGGCCGTCAGCAAGCTCTCGATCGCGTCCACCGTCGCGATCGACGGCCTCGACAACGCCGTCACGGACGGGTGGGAGGGCCACCCCAACGTCGGTGTCATCATCGGGGCAGACGGCAAGGTCGTCTCGACGATGGGCATCGTCGACCCGGTCGAGATCGACAAGTACCTCAGCAGCCTCTGATCGCTCCTCCCCGAGGTCCCCGTGTTCGTGCTCCTGCTGATCGCGTGCGTGACGAAGCTGACCGACGACGGCGAGATCCGGCGTCCTACCGAAGGAAGCGCCGAGAGCGACCCCGGGCGGCCCCCGGAGCGCCCCGACGGCGACACCGGGCTCGACAGCGAGCCGGTCGACACCGGGTCCACCGGCGAGACCGGTTCGACCGACAGCGAGCCCGACGACAGCGAGCCGCCGGAGGAGACGGAGGAGCCCGAGGAGACCGACCCACCGCCGCCCGCGTTGCAGGCGTGCTACCTGGGCACGGCGCGTGATTACACACAGTGTGTCGCGCTCGTGGAGCCCGGCGGCCTCGGCTCGGATTACAGCTACCCGCCGCCCCTGTACGGGGATCCGAACTACCGCGAGCCCGTCGCGTGGCTCGACCTTGCCGCGCTCGACCCCGCGATGCCGCTCGCGCCGAACTTCGTGCTCGAGGAGCTCGCCCAGGAGTGGAAGGGTCAGTACGGCGTCGTGCAGCCGCACCTCATCGACCGGCTGCAGGAGATCCGCGACGCGCTGGGGCCGCTCGTCGTCAACTCCGGGTACCGAAACCCAGGCTACAACGCTTCGATTGGTGGCGTCACGTACTCGCGCCACATGTACGGGGACGCCGCCGACCTCGACGCCGTGGACCACAGCCTGGATACCCTCGCCGACGAGTGCTACGCGACGGGCGCCGGGTACGTCGGGTATTACGAGTCCCACATCCACTGTGATTGGCGCGACGACGCGGTCGACGTCGCGTTCTACGGGTCGCCGCTCGTCGGGGATCGGCCTGCGACCGAGCTCGAGCCGGTCGACGCGTGGATCGAGCGCGACGCGCTCGGGGCGCTGTGGGCGCCGGCCGAAGGCTGGGACGAAGGGGAGCCGCTGCGGGAGTGGACGGTGTTCGGCGCCGACGGGGCGGTGCTGCTCGAGAGCACAGGTCAGAGCATCGTATTGCCGCCGGGCGCCGCCTCTGGGCAGGTGGTGGTCGGGCGGCGGGTCACCCGCACGTTCTGAGGTTCGGGGCGCGGCGGCGCGCCCCGACGCGTCGTCGTCGCGCACGTCGCTGGGCCGCGCTAGGGTGGGCGCTCACCGAAGGGGCCTTCGATGCGTCATTTGCCTGCGTTCCGACCTCTGTGTGGCTTGCTGATGCTGAGCGCACCCATCGGCGCCAGCGCCAGCCCGTTGACCCCGAGCGGCGCCTCCGGGGTCGCGGACGAGCGGTGCGTGAACGCGGCTGGGGTCGTCGTGCGGGAGCGGGTCGTCCCGTGGCGGGTCGACTGGCGCTACATCGACCGCGTGCTCTGGTTCGGCAGCTCGTCGTGGTACGGCGATTCGCCCGATTACGTCAACGACTTCGAGTATACCGGGATCGACGTCACGTGGCGGTTCGGGGGCGGGTCCACGCTGATCGCTACGGACGGCGTCGTCGTCTCGCACGTCAGCACCCTCGCCGTGTCGCCCGGCGACTCGTGGTCCTTGCAGCACCATGGGGAGCTCGTCGGGGCCGGGGCGCTCACCGGCGGCTTGTCGGCCGCGGGCACGGACTGGTCGGGCACGGGATACGACGACGGGGCGATCACCACGTTCGATCCTGACACGCTGACGTCCGCCACCTTGTCGCTCGGCTTCGCGACCCCGAGCGTCACCTGCACCTGGGAGGGCTCCGTCAACCGCTGGGTGCCCTCCGAAGACTGCGCGAACGGCGCCGACGAAGACGGCGACGGCCTCGTGGACGGCGATGATCCGCAGTGCCAGGCCTGCGGCGACGGCGTGCTCGACGCGCACGAGGCGTGCGACGACGGCGGCCTCGTCCCTGGGGACCTGTGCGACGCGTCGTGCCGGATCGAGCCGGACTCCGACGGCGACGGCGTCCCGGACTTCGACGACCGGTGCGACGGCGAAGACGACTCGGTCGACAGCGACAGCGACATGCGGCCGGACTGCCTTCCCCCGATCGGCGGCGGAGAAGCAGCCGGGACCGCCGATCTGAGCTGTGTGGACCGCGTCACCGGCGTCGAGCGGACCGACACGGTGGACTGGGTGGTCACCTGGGACATCGCCACCGCGTACGATTTCTTCTACTTCGACCATAGCAGCGACGACACTACCTACGAGTGGATGCAAATGTGGGGGGTCGACTCCGAGTGGACCGTCGACGGGGTGACCGTCTCGTTCACGGACGGTGAGATGTACGGCGCCGACTACGACGGCCCCGACGGCGACTACGACTACTTCTTCCTCGCCAATTACCAGACCGAAGGCGACGTCACCCGCATCGTGGACATCCAGGTCACCGAGGGGGACTTCCTGGTCGGCGACGTGTCCGCCGGTGACGTCCGGGTCGACCTGACCCGCGCGCCGTACGCGTTGTTCTCGTGGTACGAGGAGACCCCCGACGAGATCTGCCGGATCTATGGGACCTTCGACAGCTTCGGCGACCAGGGGCCGGACGGCGACGGCGTCCCGGAGGGCTGGGACCTCTGCCCCGCCGAAGACGCCAGCGGGTGGGACCTCGACCTCGACGGGTGCCTCGACGACACCGACAGCGACGGCGTGACCGACGACGTCGACGTGTGCCCGCTCGGCGACGACGCGGCGGACCCCGACGGTGACGGCGTCGCCAGCGCTTGTGACGCGTGTCCGGCGCACCCTGACGACGACGTCGACGGTGACGGGCTGTGCGCCGACGTCGACGCGTGCCCGTACGACGCCGCCGGCAGCGACGACGACGACCGGGATGGGGTCTGCAACACCGACGATCTGTGTCACGTCGGCGGTGACGGGTGGGTCGGTGGCTCGGAGGACGACCTTCGGGACGACGATCTGGACGGCGTGGCGGACGGCTGCGACCCCTGCGTGGCGTTCGACGCTGACGGCGACGGGGTGGCGGACGGCTGCTCGGTCGACGGCGACGGGGACGGCGT
>CAIUDO010000948.1 GCA_903897935.1 uncultured Pseudomonadota bacterium | reverse complement strand
CGCCCCACACCGGGGTCAGGTCGATCACTTTCGAGAACGAGCCGTCACGACAGGATCCGCGGCGTTGCTCCGTCGCCGAAGGGGCCCGGGCGAAAGTGATCGACCTGACCCCTGGTTGGGCCAATCGGCGATGCGCCCGCTCCAACCTACGCGATCGCGGCTCGCGAATCTGAGCGTCCCGCGGTGCCAGGTCGATCACATTCGGCGTCGGCGACGCCAAGGCTGGAAGTGGGCGTTCCACCAGCCAACGACGCCACCGCCCCACACCGGGGTCAGGTCGATCACTTTCGAGAACGAGCCGTCACGACAGGATCCGCGGCGTTGCTCCGTCGCCGAGGGCGCCCGGGCGAAAGTGATCGACCTGACCCCTGGTTGGGCCGATCGCGACGTCTGCGTGGACGACGGGACAGACCGTCCGTCAGCGGAGGACAGGCTTCCCCAAGACCGTCCCACTCCGGCCACCGGCGCTGGACCCCGGACAGCCGCGACCACAAGCCGTCGGATACCTTGGGCGGACGACGCCCAAGACCGATGGGCACGCGCGCCGAGATCACCGAGGGGGAGCCTCCATGCCGCCCGATACGAAGTGCCGATGTGCGTCTGGTCGCCTCGAGCGGCGGTGCTGCGGGCCGTTCCTGGCCGGCCGCCCCCCGCCGACGCCCGAGCTGCTCATGCGCGCCCGCTACAGCGCCTACGCCCTCGGCGACGCAGCGTTCATCATCACGACGACGGAACCCGACGGCCCGCAGTGGGAGCCCGACGAGGCCGCCTGGCGCGCCTCGATCGCGGCCTTCACCCGCTCGTTCCGCTTCCGCGGCGTGACGATCCGGGACGCCCCCCCGGCAGACGGCGACGTCGGCTTCGTGACGTTCACCGCCCACCTCGAGGCGGGCGGCGTCGACCGCAGCTTCACCGAGCGCAGCCGCTTCGTGCTGCGCGACCGCTGGCGCTACCACTCGGGCGAGCGGGCCTGACCCGATCAGGCCTCGGCGAGCGCGCGCCGGACGACCCCGGCGACGCGGCCGCGCAGGCCCTTCGACGTCAGCTGCCGCCGCGTGCGCCCGACGTACTCCGCGAACGGCACCACCACCCGCAGCACCGCGACGCGGCCCTCGCGCTCGGTGGGCTTCAGGGCGTCCCGCAGGCCGTCGACGTGGTCCCCCTCCGCCTGCAGGCCGTTGACCCAGCTCCGCTCCGTCGGCGGCTGGCCCCCCTGCGCCCACACGATCGCCACCTCAACGGTGACCCCGTCGGCCGACTCCTGGCGGTGAACGGCTCGGCGGACGCAGTCGCCGGCCAGCCACCGCGCGAACCCCTCGACGCCGCCGTAGGAAGGGAGGACCTCGTCGTCGAGCGTGAAGGTCAGCTCGGGGTGGAGCACCGCGAGCTCCTCGAGCCGCCTCCGGACCACGCGCGTCGGGAGCGTGGCCCCCGCGAAGATGCCGGCGTCCGGCGTGAGCGCCACCCGGGTCCCCCGGGCCACCCCAGCGCCGATCACCACGAGGGGGGACACGACCTTGCCCTGCACCCACACCTGCTGGCGACGTCGCTAACTGTCGAGGGTCGCGACGAACACCGACGAGAGCGGGATCGCGACCGGGTACCCGATGGTGTGCTCGGAGTCGTGTTGATCCGGGTCCTTCGCGGCGGGTGTCCATCGCATCCACGCCGCGATCTCGTCGTCGGTAGCGGGCTCGCCGTCGTCGGAGACCACCAACATCGGCGCGGTGACCACGTCGACCCGGGTGGTGCCGGCGACGGCGCGTCGCGAGAGCACCTCGCCGACGAGCCCGAACACCAGGTGCGCGACGCCCATCGGGCCGGTGGTGCCGATGTACATCGAGGGCCGCCTACGGACCGCCTCCTCGGACGGGAGCACCTCGATACCGTCGGCCGAATACCCAATGTCCGACATCCAGTCCCCCACGGGGTGGAGGGTACACCGTCGGCCGTCGGCGGCGCCCATCACCGCGCTGATGGCCGCTGAACCGCCTGCTTTGGGGCGGACGCACCGCCCGCCTGCCCCTCGCGTCGGCGCACACGGGGCCGATCACCAGGCCTCGGGGATGCACGCCTCCACCGTCGCGTCGTCCTCCCCCGACGCGCCGACGAACCGCTCGGTCCACGCCGCCTCCGTCCCGGGCACCGCGTCGCACCACTGGTTGATGCCCTCCGCGCGCGACGTGCACTGTCCCGCGTCACTCGGCACGGTCGCGCAGAACGTCGTCGCCGCGCCGTCGCGGTCCGGGCACAAGCCCTCGCACGCGAGCGTGCACACCCCGTCCCCGGCGTCCGACGCCGGATCACACCACGCCTCGAACTCGACCTGCCAGCACGCGTCCGCCGACGGGTCACACGGCTCGCCGAGGTACGGCAGGTCCGCCGGCGTGCCCGCGTTCAGCAGCGGGAACGCCGTCAGATCGTCCAGGCTGGTGAACGTGAACCCGCGGTCGCGCAGGTCGGCGATCACGTCGTCGAGGCTGTCGGCCGTGTAGTCGTGGATGTCGTGGAACAACACGACCCCGCCGTCGAACCGGACCACCTGCTCGACGATCCACCCGCGCATGTCGGCCTCGTACGCCTCGGGCACCCGCCAGTAGTCCTCACGCGTACACACGCCCTCGGCGCCCATCGCCGCGTAGCACCAGTCCGCCGAGTCGACCTGCCAGCCGGCCACGCGTAGGCCGAGCTCGTCCGCCACGAGGTCGCGCCGCGCGCAGTCCGTCGACCCGTACGGGAACCGAAAGAACGTAGGGGTGACGCCGAACGTCGCCAGGAGGTCCGTGGTGTCGACGACCTCCGCCTCGACGTCTGCCAGCGACAGGCCCGTCAGGTCCGGGTGCGACCACGAGTGGTTCGCGACGTCGAACAGCGGGTCGCTCACGATGTCGTCGACGACCGGCCAGGTGTCCGGGTCCGACAGGCGCTCGCCGAGCACGAAGAACGTAGCGGGGACGCCGTTTCGCCGGAGGGTGTCGACGATCCGGGGCGTGACGTCGGCGTCCGGGCCGTCGTCGAACGACAACGCGACGCGCCCGCCGAGCGGCGCCGGGTCGGCGCCCGTCATGCCCGAGCAGTCCCATCGGCGCTCCTCGACCTCCGGCGACACGGTCCCGGTGCCGACGCTGCCGCCGTGCCCGCTGCCGGAGCCGACCGTCGTTGACGCGGTGTCGCCCTTGGTGCCGACGACCGGGAACAAGCACGCGACCAGCGACCCGATCAGCACACCACACCCCCGACGGTGACCTACTCCGCCGGGACCCGAGCGGCAGCGGAGCGAGGTGCAGGTCCTCGACCGCCGGGTGACGGGTGGCCATGGTCGCCCCCTTCGTGTTGCTCGTCACCTACGCGCTGATCGCCGGCCGGCGCTGGAAGCTGCTGCCGATCGGTCGGCCGTCGGGCGCGCTGCTCGGCGCCGTGCTGATGGTCGCGCTGGGCGGCGTCACCCCGGCCGGCGCCTACGACCTGCTCGACCTGCCGACCCTCGCCTTGCTGCTCGGCATGCTGATCATCGCCGCGGTGCTCGACCAAGACGGCCACATGGACACCATCGTCGGCGTGCTCGTGCGCGGTGACCCGACGCCGCGCGCGCTGCTCGTGCGCCTCGCGCTCGTCGCCGCCGCGGGCTCGGCCGCGCTGATGAACGACACGGTGTGCCTCGTGCTCGCGCCCGCGATCGTGCGCCTGTGTGTGCGCCGCGGCCTCCCGCTGACGCCGTACCTGCTCGCCCTCGCGACGTCGTCGAACCTGGGCAGCGCCGCGACGCTGATCGGCAACCCGCAGAACATGCTGATCGCCGGCGCGAGCGGGCTGTCGTTCCTCGACTTCGCCGCGCGCGCAGGCCCCGCCGTGCTCGCCGCGCTGCCGGTGCACGTCGGGTTGCTGCTCGGGGTCTACGGCAAGGACCTGCCCGCGCGGATGTCGCCCGACGCGGAGCCGACGACGACCCGCGCGCCGTCGGCCCGAACGCTCGTGTTGACGGTCGGCGGGGTGGTCGCGATGGCGCTCGGCGCCGACCTCGGCTGGACGGCGCTCGCGACGGCGACCGCGCTGCTGGTGGCCCGTCGCCAGGACCCGGCGCCGGTGCTCGCGAAGGCCGACTGGCCGGTGCTGTTGTTGTTCGCGGGGCTGTTCGTGGTCGTCGGGGCCGCGCGCGGGTCCCCGGAGCTGATGGGGATCATCGGCACGGTCGCCGCGCCGGGCGCCGCGGGGGTGCTGGGGTGGACCGGCGGGCTGGTCGTCGCGTCCAACGTGGTGTCGAACGTGCCGCTGGTGATGCTGCTCGCGCCCGGGCTCGCGGCCTCGCACGCCGCGCCGTCGACGTGGGCGTTGCTGGGCTTCGTCACGACGGTCGCGGGCAACCTGACGCTGATCGGCTCGGTGGCGAACCTGTTGGTGGCCGAGGCCGCAAAGGCCCACCACGACCTCGGCTTCTTCGAGTACCTGCGCTTCGGGGCCCTGACGACGCTCGTGACGTTGGCGGTCGGGGTGCCCGCGGTGTTGGCGATGGGCTGGCTGCTCGACGGCTGACCGCCGGGCGATTCTTATACACGTGTAGAAGGATCCGCCGAGCTGGAGTCGCCGGCGGACGACCGTCTGAAGTCGACCATCCTCAACGTGGGGGTTGCCGCGCCACGGCGTCAACACTTAGAACGGAGCGGTGTAGCGAAACAAGGTGGCCCGACTACCTGGTGAGGCAACACACGGACGAACCCTTGGACTCCGGCACCGGTCCTTGACCACGCCACTGACCCTACCGTATCGTGTGGAGTCCTGAACACGCGGGTCGTGAGCCATTTTGCGGAGCACACCTGCCGACGCTTGCAGGAACAGTGCACGTAGCACCCGTGCGATCTCACGTCCTCATGCTCCGATCTCGTCGCCGGCGGGCTGCGCGTCGCCCACCACGAGCGCGGCGTGACGGTACACCGTGGGGCACGACGCCGCGCCGCACGCCCCACCCGAAGCTCTACCCGAAGCTCTACCCGAAGCTCTACCCGAAGCTCTACCCAAAGCTCGCGCTCGGCCTCGCTGCGCCATCGACGTGCTCGGCTTCGTCACGACGGTCACCACCAACCTCACGCTGATCGGCTCGGTGGCGGTCACCCCTTCGACCCGAGACGCTCCGCGAGCTGCCGCAACATCCCGCTCAGCCCCCGGTGCGACAGCGTGATCACGTTCGCTCCACGGTACGGCGCGCTGGTCGCGTGGTTGAGGATGGTCCCGCCCCACACGACCACCCGGTCGTTCGCCGCCAGGTCGGCCCGCGCCTTGTCCGCCGTGCGCGGGCGATCACCCGGGATCAGGCGCACCTTGGGGCGCCCACCCGCCGGGAAGATGCGCTCGAGCACGACCCGGTACGTAGGGGATCCGCCGACGATGAGGATGGACCGCACGCCCGCGGCCGCGCACGCGTCCCGAACGCGCGCGCCGTCCCGGTCGAGGTCCGAGCCGCCGCACGCCTCGCACCGCGCGCGTGGGACCTCGATCGTGACCGCGTGCGGCGCCGCGCACTCCGGTTGGTCGCACCGAAGGGCGAGGTGCCGATCGAGCAGCTCGCGCGCCACCTGCGCGTCCGTGGCCTCGATCACCCCCGAGAGCGGCGCCTCGGCCATCGCCGCGAGCACCCGCGGCCGCTCGGGCCCCTCGACGCCACGCTCGTCGAGCAGCGCCGCGAGCGGGATCACGACCTGCGTCACCACCTCGACCTCGACGCGCGCGACCCGGTGGACCACCTTCTCCACCTCGACGACCCGCTCGACCTCTACGACCCGCTCGACCTCCACCACCCGCTCGACCTCCACCACCCGCTCGACCTCCACCACCCGCGGCGGGGCAGGCGCAGGAGCGACCCGCGGCGGCGGCTCGACCGGGCGCGGCTTCGCGGTGTGCGGAGGCCGGCCCCCCAACGGCCGGACCCCGTCGACCGCCTTCTGCCAAGCGTCATCGTCGTCGAACCCTGGCATGGCACCCCCGGCGCGAAACCACGACCCTATCGCGCGCGTCGCCGGGGCGGGGAGGACACCGCTTCAGTACCGCAGATCCCAGGTCGTGTGCCCCTCGGCGTTGTTCGTGCTGAGCACGACCTCCTGCCCGAACACGAACGTCTGCGGCGTCTCGACCCACTCTACGGAGTCGATGCCGCCGACGTACTGCAGCTGGCCGCTCCAGACCCGGCTCTCGATGCGCTGCTTGCGCCACGCGTCGTCCCCGTGGATGCGGATCCGCACCATGAGGTGACCCGACACGCCGTTCGGGAAGTCCTCGGTGTACGGGACTGCGACCCCCGACACCGCGACGCCGATGCCCGTGGGGTTCTGGAACTGCCAGTAGCGCGTCGCGACCTCCCCGCGGTCCAGGCGCGCGGTCTCGCCCGGCTCGTCGTTCACCGCGACGATCAGCTGACCGTCCCGGTAGATCTCCAACGAGACCTTCGAGTCCGTGCCGCTGCCCGCGACACCCAGGTCGTGCCCACCCGGCACGCCGGCCCCATCAGGACGTATCTTCCTCACTCATGGACGCGTTCGGAGGTGGCACGGTAGCTGCACAAACGAAGACAAAGGAGTGACCATGCACCAACGGTTGGCGCTGTGTGTGTTGTTGGGAGCGCTCGGGCTTCGTGACGCCCGAGCCGGGGTGGATCTGACGCTCGGCGGCGCGGGCGGCGGCGGGTTCTACACGTCCACGAACCAGTGGGGCACAGCGCTCGGCTTCGACGGCGCCGGGTCACCGCTCGTCTCCGTCGAAGTCGATCTCGGCGACGGGCCGGTCCGCCCCATGTTCGGCCTGACCAGCGCCCCCACCTTCTTGTACAGCGCCGGGTACGACGCCTACACCGCCCCCCTTGTGGTCGCCGACCTCGGCGTCGTGTTCGGCTCGGATCGATCCCGCTTCTCGACGAGCGTACACGGCGGCTTGCTCTCGGTCGGCGCGTCCGCGCGGTGGAGCCACACCCCGTGGGCGCTCGGGGCCAAGGCGCGCACCGGGTTCGAGGTCCGCGCCACATGGCTCGCCCGCGCGGCGGTGCTCGGCGGGGCCGGCTGGGTCGTCCGCCTGTGACCCGGCGTGGCGCGCTGCGTAGACGGTGCGCGCGGGAGCGCGTACGCTGACGCATGACCGACGCCGACGGCGCGCGCGTCCCCCACCACGCGGCGCCAACCACCGGATCCCACGCATGACGGCGCCGCGGTCCGCCGACCTCCTGGTCGGCGTCATCCTCGTCCCACCCGCCGCGCTGACGGCGACCCTCGCGTGCGGCGGGCTGCTGTCCGCCGAGCCCGTAGCCATGGCGTTCGGTGCGGTGTTCGGCGCGGCGTCGCTGGGCATCGGCTACGGCGCCTACCGCCAGCTCCGATCCGGCCTCGAAGCCGCCCGCGACGCGTCCGCGACCGCGACCGCCCTGCAACACGAAGCCGCGACGGGCACGCTGGGGCACGCGCGCGCCCGCTGGGACGTCGACGCCGCGTCATGGGAGCGGTTCTGGTCCGTCGAACGCCGCGATCGGGTGGCCGAAGGGTTCGGCTTGTGGCTCGGCATGACCGTGCTCGGCGGCGGGATGCTCGCCTTGTCGCGGGAGGTGTCGCTCGCCGGCGCGATCTCGTTCGCGGCGGTGTTCGGGGCCGGCCTCGCCGCGCTCTGGTTCCTCTGGGTGACCCGGGCCAGCCGCGCGACCCGACGGTTGGTCGAGGTGTCCGACACCACGCTGTACCTCGGGCGGATGGCCCACGTGTTTCGCAGCGACCGACACCGGCTCGAGGGCGCGCGCCTCCTGCGCGACCGCGAGCCCGCCGCGCTCGAGCTCACGGTGTCGTGGCCAACCCGAAACGGTACGCAAACCGAACAGATCCGCGCGCCGGTACCCCCCGACCGACTCGACGAGGTCGACGCGCTGGTGGCCGAGCTGCTCGCGCACGCCGGCCATGACCCTGACGCCTGATCGCCCGAGGACGCCGCATGTTCACCCCAGTCCGCCTTCGCCCCGGGCTCGACGCCCCCAACCGCGTCTGGCTCGCCCCCCTGACCAACCAACAGAGCCACCCCGACGGCTCCTGCTCCGAGGCCGAAGCTCGCTTCTTGGCCATGCGCGCCCACGGCGGCTTCGGCCTCGTCGAGACGTGCGCCGCGTTCGTCACGCCCGACGGCAAGACGTGGCCCGGCCAGCTCGGCGTGCACGACGACGCCATGCTGCCGGGCCTGACACGCCTCGCCGCCCGCGTGCACGACGGCGGGGCGCAGATCAGCGCGCAGCTGTTCCATGGCGGGATGCGGGCGCCGCAGGCCGTCAGCGGTCACCCGCCGTGGAGCGCGAGCGCGTACGTCGAGCCGGGCGCCGACGCCGCGCGCGCTGCCACCGAAGACGACCTCGCGCGCGTGATCTCCGCGTTCGCCGACGCCGCGCGCCGCTGCGCCGCCGCGGGGTTCGACGCGGTCGAGCTCCACGGCGCGCACGGCTACCTGCTCTCGCAGTTCCAGAGCACGGCCTACAACCAGCGCTCGGACCGCTGGGGTGGGTCGCTCGAGGGCCGAGCGCGGCTGATCCGCGAGGTCACCCGCGCCGTGCGCGCCGCCGCCCCCGACCTCGCGCTCGCGGTGCGGCTGTCGCCCGAAGACTTCGGCAAGACGCGGGGCATCGACCTCGACGACACCCTCCGGATCGCCCGCTGGCTCGCCGACGACGGCATGGACATCGCGCACTTGTCGTTGTGGCGATCCGCCCAGAACACCACCAAGCGGCCCGACCAGCACGCCACGCCGCTGTTCCGCGCCGCGGTCGGCACCGACGTGACGATCGTGGTCGCGGGGGCGATCTGGACCCCCGAAGACGCCCTGGCGCAGCTCGCGCTCGGCGCCGACGCCGTCGCGCTCGGGATGGCGGCGATCGCGCACCACGACTGGCCACGCCTCGCCGCGCGCGGCGCCGAGATCACCCGCCCGCCGTTCACCGCGTCGGCGCTGGAGGCCGAGGGGCTGTCCGCGCCGTTCGTGGACTACATGCGGCGCTGGCGGGGGTTCGTCGCCGACTGATCGCCGTCGCGGCGACCGCGCCGCCCGGTGACCGAGGCGCTGGCGGCGGCGCCTGGGGCGAGGCCGACCGAGCGGGACGGCCGGTCCACGGCGACCGCCATCCTTCTACACGTGTATAAGGATCGCGCTGACCGTCGCGCAGGCCGTCACCGCCTGACTCCCGCGGCGCGCCTGCTCGGTTCGACCGGCGTCGAGGTAAGATGCGAACGCCGCGGTCGGCCCAGGTTCGCCTCGCCGTGTCGCCTCGGTCGCCCACAGAGGAGGTTCCGTGCGGATGCTCTCGCTCGCCGTGCTCGTCAGCGCGCTCGTGGCCTGCACCAAGGAAGACACGGGAGCTCCGACTGCGGACACCGACACCGACACTGACACCGACACCGATACAGACACCGACACCGACACCGACACCGACACCGACACCGACACCGATATAGACACCGACACCGACCCATTAGACACGGACGACGACGGGGACGGGTTCTCGGAGCTCGAGGGGGACTGTGACGACGACGATCCTGCGCGCTCCCCCACCGCCACCGACATCGCGGGAGACGGCGTCGACCAGAACTGCGACGGAACCGACGGAATCGACTTCGACGGGGACGGCTACGCCTCGTCGCCGAGCGGGGGCGACGACTGCGACGACTCGGAGGGCGAGACCCACCCGACCGCAGAGGATCCCGTCGGCGACGGGGTCGACTCGGACTGCGACGACGTCGACGGCACCGACGCCGACGCTGACGGCTACGCCTCCACCGAGAGCGGCGGCACCGACTGCGACGACGCGAGCGCCTCCGTGTTCCCAGGCGCCGCGGACCCGCCCTACGACGGGGTCGACGCCGACTGCGACGGCGCCAACGACAACGACGTCGACCTCGACGGCCACGAGGCAGCAGGCGTCGGCGGCGCCGACTGCGACGACGACGACCCCACGATCCACCCGGGGGCCGACGAGCGCTGCGGAGGTCCCGACGAGGACTGCGACGGCCTGACCGATGAGACCGGCGCCATCGGGGCGACGACGTGGTACCTCGACGCCGACGCCGACGGCTTCGGCGACCCGGCGGCGCCTGCGGTCGCGTGCGCCGCCCCGGCGAACCACGTCGACGTCGCGGGCGACTGCGACGACGCCCGGATCGACGTCTCACCCGACGCCGACGAGGTCTGCGGCGGGGTCGACGAAGACTGCGACGGCGTGACCGACGAAGCCGGGGCGCTCGGCTCCGCGGTGTTCTTCGCCGACGGTGACCTCGACGGCTTCGGGGACCCATCGGCGCGGGTCGAAGCCTGCTCGGCGCCCGTCGGTGCGTCCCCGATCGGAGGAGACTGTGACGACGTCGACCCGGCCGTCTACCCGGGGGCCACCGAGCAGTGCGGCGGCGGCGACGAGGACTGCGACGGCGCGGTCGACGAGGCGGGCGCCGCCGGTGGTACCCCGTGGTACCAGGATGCAGATCGTGACGGGTACGGCGATCCATCCGAGTCGGTCGTCGCGTGCGCCCCCCCGGGCCCGTACGTAGCGACCGCCGACGACTGCGACGACGGCCTCGCGGCCGTGCACCCGGGCGCCGATGAGCGGTGCGGAGGCGGCGACGAGGACTGTGACGGCTCCATCGACGAAGCGGGGGCCCTCGGCGCATCGACCTGGTTCGGCGACGTCGACGGCGACGGGTTCGGGGACCCGGCGGCGCCCACCGAGGCGTGCGCGCTGCCGGACGGCACCTCGCGCTTCGACACCGACTGCGACGACGCCGATCCGGACGTGAACCCGGACGCCGACGAACGATGCGGCGGCGGGGACGAGGACTGCGACGGGACGGTCGACGAGGCCTCGGCGGTCGACGCACCGACCTGGTACGCCGACGCCGATCTCGACGACCACGGCGACCCCAGGGCGCAGACCCGCGCGTGCGCGACGCCCGACGGCTTCGTCGCCGACAACACCGACTGCGACGACGAGCGGGCCGACGTCTCCCCGTCGGCCGACGAGGTGTGCGCCAGCGGAGACGAGGACTGCGACGGGGTCTACGACGAGGCGTCGGCGGTCGACGCGCTGCCTTGGTACGATGACGACGACCGCGACGGCTTCGGCGACCCCGCCGACCTCACGCTCGCGTGCGACCGCCCGGCGGGCTTCGTCGCCGACGACACCGACTGTGACGACACCCGCGCGAGCGTGTCACCCGCCGACCCCGAGGTGTGCGACGGCGTCAACGATGACGACTGCGACGGCGAGGTCGACGAAGACTCGGCGATCGACGCCCCCTCCTTCTACGCCGACGTCGACGGGGACGGCTACGGGGACCCGGCGTCCGCCGCTCCGTCCTGCCTGCTCCCGTCCGGGCGGATCGCGGACGGCAGCGACTGTGACGACAGCGACGCCCGGATCCACCCCACCGGGCTCGACCTGGCCGATGGGTTCGACACCGACTGCGACGGCGTGATCGACCACGATCGCGCCTCGGTGGCAGAGGCCGTGTTGACTGGGTTCTCGACGGGCGACCGCTACGGCACCAGCCTCGCGGTGTGGGACCACGATCCAGGAGCGGCTGGCCTCGACCTCGCGATCGGCGCGCAGTACGACGAGCGGTACGGCGTCGGCTCGGGAGCCGTCTACGTGCTCGCGGGCCCGTTCGTGGGCACGGTGCCGGCGTCGGCGGCCTACGCGTTGTTGTTCGGCGCGCCCAACGACGGGGCCGGGGTCGACGTCGCAGGCGGGCTCGACCTGACGGGGGACGGCAGCGAGGATCTGATCGTCGGCGCCCACAACAGCAGCGCGGGAGGGCTCAATTCTGGCGTCGCCTACGTGTTCGACGGCGCCACGATCGGCCCCGGGGGTGGCGTCTACAACCTGTCCTTGCTCAGCGAGCGACAGATCGGGGAGCGCGCCTCCGACTACGCAGGCATGACCGTAGCCGTCGGGCACGTGAACGCCGACGGCGTCGGGGACACGCTCGTAGGGGCGTACCTCAACGACGCGGCGGCGAGCGGCGCGGGCGCCGCCTACGTGTCGTTCGGACCGGCGACGGACGGCAGCCTCTCGGCCGCCGACGCCCGCTGGACGGGCGCGGCGGCGTCGGACCAAGCGGGCTGGGGCCTCGCGCTCGCAGACCTCGACGCGGACGGGCTGGACGAGGTGCTCGTCGGGGTCCCGGGGTGGGACGGCGGCGCCGCCGACGGGGGTGGCGTAGCGATCGGTCGGCTCCCGATGTCGGGCAGCATCAGCGTCCGGGACGCCGACGCGTGGGTCACCAGCGCAGACGCCGGCGCCTACGCCGGGCTCGCGGTGGAGGGCGTGCCCGACGTCGACGGGGACGGCTACGCAGAGCTGTGGATCGGCGCGCCGTACCGGGACGGCTACGCGGGCGGAGCGTGGCTGATGCGCGGCCCCGTCGACGGCGATGTCTCGACGGCCGCGGCCGCGTTGACCGTCGAAGGCGAAGACGCCTTCGGGTACGTCGGGGGCGTGTTGGCGGCGATCGAGGACGTCGACGGCGATCTCGTGCCCGAGCTGACGATCTCGTCGTTCTTCGGGACCGGGGAGGCGGCCGCGTCCGGGGCGGTGTACCTGTTCCGCGGCGATCGGACCGGGACGGAGCCGATCACAGCCGCGGACGCCACCCTCGATGGCGAGCGCGGATCCGACCTGTTCGGGGCCGCGGTGGTGGGCTGGGACGGCGGGGTGGCGGTCGGCGCGACGGCCCGCGACGCCGTCGGCGCCGACTCGGGCGCTGTCTACTGGTTCGCTGGCGTCGGCGGGCCCTGAACGGACCGTCGCGGCCACGCTGGCGCGCGGCCGTCGCGGCTACCGCGCGGTCCGCCGACGACGCCCGACCACCATCCCGGCGACCACCAAGCCGGCCACGCCGACCCCACCGCCCGACGTGTCACAGCCGAACCCGTACTTCGTCGGGCCTTCGGGCGGAACCTCCGGGGTCCCGACGTCGCCCGCGTCTTGCCAGTCGGGGACGCCGTCGAGGTCGTTGTCCTCGGTGGCCTCCGCCGCGTCGAGCACCCCGTCGCCGTCCGAGTCGAGGTCGAGGTAGTTGGGCACCCCGTCGCCGTCGAGGTCGTCGGCCCCCTCCTCCGCGGTCGGGATGCCGTCGCCGTCGTCGTCGGGGTCGCGGAAGTTGGGCAGGCCGTCGCCGTCGGTGTCGCCCAGGCCGTCGTCGCCGTCTTCGACGGTGTCGTCGTCGGCGTCGATGTCGAGCGCGTCGATCGCCCCGTCGCCGTCCGTGTCCGGCACCGGATCGCCCCACTCCTCGCCGTCGGTCAGCCCATCGGCGTCGGAGTCCGGGTTGTTCGGGTTCGTGCCGTTCTCCAGCTCCAACCCGTCGATCACGCCGTCCGCGTCCGCGTCGGCGTCCGCCTCGCCGTCGCAGTCGTTGTCGAGGCCGTCCGGCAGCTCGGTGGCGCCTGGGTAGCTGTCGACGTTGGTGTCGTCGCAGTCCGCCCCGCCGTGCGCGTCGGCGTCGTACCCGTCGCCGTCCTGGTCGTAGTCCGACCCGCCGCTGCAGTCCTGGTCGAGGCCGTCGTACCAGACCTCGGCCGCGCCGGGGCCGATCCGGTTGTCGGTGTCGTCGCAGTCGCCCCCGAACGGCTCGGCGTCGACGCCGTCGCCGTCCTGGTCGTAGTCGGACACGCCGTCACAGTTCTGGTCGATCCCGTCGTACCAGACCTCCACCGCGCTCGGGCTGAACGCGCTGTCGAGGTCGTCGCAGTCGGCGCCCCCGTACAGCGCGGACTCCCACCCGTCGCCGTCCGCGTCGGCGTCGAGGCCGTTGCAGTCGGTGTCCACGCCGTCGTACGGCACGTCGACCGCGCCGGGGTGCCGCGTGGGGTCGAGGTCGTCGCAGTCGCCGGGCACGATGAAGCCGTCGCCGTCCTGGTCGGCGTCGACGCCGTCGCAGTTCTGGTCG
>CAIUDO010000947.1 GCA_903897935.1 uncultured Pseudomonadota bacterium | reverse complement strand
GTTCACGCTGCTGCTCGGCCGACCGTGGCTGTACGTGTGGGACTTCATCGACCTGCTGGTGTTCCTCGCGCTGGTCGAGGCGGTGCTCGCGCAGCGGTCGTGGCGCTGGTTCGTCGGCGTGTGGGCCGTGGGGATCCTCAACCACGAAATCGCGGTGTTCGTCGGAGCGTTCCTCGTCGTGGACCCCGTCGCCCGGTGGGCGCTTGGACGGCTCGGTCGCGCGCCCCGCGAGTCGTTCGACCACGCCCGCGCCCTCGCCGGGCTCGGCTGCGTCGCCGCGAGCTTCGCGATCGTGGAGGGGCTGCGGTCCGCCCTGCTCGTGGAGGAGATCGGTCCGAAGATCTTCCGGGACGCCCCGGCCGGGGGGCAGTCGGTGCACTTCATGCTCGGGCACAACGTCGATCAACTCGTCGCCGTGTTCACCCGGTTCGACTACGGCATGCCGTTTTCGATCCCGCTGTTGCTGCTGGGCGTGGTGGCGATCGCGGTCGCGCTGGCGCGTCGGGATCCCTCTCGCTTCGCCGGCCTCGCGCTCACCTTCGGCGCGATCATCGCCTCGCTGCTGACCTTCGGCGTGCTTTTCGAGACCCGGATCTATGTCGTGCTCATCCCGCTGTGCGTCGCCGGCGCGGTCCTGCTGCCGCGCCCCGCGCCGCCGACCGCGTGAACCCGCGCCGGGCGCTCACAGCGAGATCGAGTACAGCGTGAAGCCACCCGACAGCACCTCGAGGCGCACCACCACGAGGCCCGCCGGCACCGCCACCGGGATGCGCGTGCTGTCGTAGAGGTGCGCGGTGCCCGACAGCCCCGCCAGCGTCACCTCGCCCTGGTAGGTGCCGTTGATCCACACGCCGAGCCGCGTGGTGCTGTTGGCGTAGCCGCGCACCACGAGCTCGCCGGTGTACGGCGCGTCGGCGTGCCCCGGGTACGCGAGGAACTGGCCGAGCGCGAAGCCCGCCGCGCACGGCAGCCCGTCGATGGTGTAGTCGTAGCCGAACCCCGACCGGATCGTCGTGGTCGACAGCGAACGCGCCACCAGCGTCCCCGGCAGCGCGCCGCCCAGCGTCACCGGCGCCCGCGGCGTCGCCGAGATCGCGTCGAGCGCGCGCAGCTTGGGGGTGTCGAGCTGGCCGAGGTGCGGCGTGAACTCCCACTCCGACGGGCCGCGCAGGTTGTAGTAGACGAGCAGGTCGCCGCCCATCTGCGACCACACCGCGTGCGAGGTCTCCATCATGGTCTGCATCCGGGGGTCGGCGTTGAGCGCGCGGTTGTCCGCGCCGCTGTACGACAGCCCCGGGCCGCCCTCGTACGCGACGTGGCGGACGCCGTAGTTGTAGGCCCACAGCGAGTCGATCGCGAAGTCGCGCACCGAGTACGCATCGGGGTAGTTGCCCGGCGAAAAGAAGCTGTCGGGCAGCGCGCTGACGCCGGCGTTGACGCCGTAGTAGCCGGACCCGCCGCCCGCGTAGACCAGCTCGTCGATCCGCCGCGGCGTGGGCAGCGTCGCGGCGTACCCCGCCAGCCACGTGAACGCCGCGCCCATGGTGTTCTGCCCGTTGCCGCGCTGGGTCATCAGCACCGGCCGCACCCGCGTCATCATCGCGGCGTCGCCGAACACCGCGCGGAACGTCTCGCTGATGAACGCCGTGCGCCACGCCGGGTAGCGCCACACCGCGGTCCACACGCTGTCGGGCGCGGGGATCATCACGGGGTGATCCGGCGGCAGGTGCCCGGCGATGCCGAGGAACATCTTCTGCGAGAGGAACCCGCTGGCGCCGTTCCAGTTCTCGTTGCCCAGCTCGACGTACACCCGCAGCGCCGGGTGCAGCGGCGGGTAGACCGGCGCGGCCTGGGGCGAGGTGTAGGGGTTGGTGCCGTCGGTGCCGAACCGCGCCGCCAGCGCGAGGTTGCGCACGAACTCGTCGTCGGCGACCGGCGGGACCTGTAGCCAGCAGTCCACCATCAGGTGATTGCACAGCTCGAGCTGGTGCTCGATGGGCACGCCGAGGGTGCTGTCGAACACGGCGCCGTCCGGCGCGGTGTACGGCGGCGCCGGCAGCAGCGGCGTGGCG
>CAIUDO010000946.1 GCA_903897935.1 uncultured Pseudomonadota bacterium | reverse complement strand
GGGGTGGTCCCGTCGGAGCCGGCCTGCGTGTGCATCCGGTGCTGTCGGTGCACGCGCTGCTGCCGCGGCCGGTGTTCGCGCAAGGGGCTACGCAGGGGCACGGCGTGACCGAGTTCGTCGACGACGACGTCCTGCTCGAAGCGAACCCGACCTTGCCGGGGAGCTGGTTTCAGTCGCTGCCCCTGGTCGGCCGGCCGCTGCAGGAGGTGCTGGCGCGGGGCGCCTCGATCGCGAGCTCAGGCGCGTTGATCCGGGATCGCACGGACGGGCGCGTGATGCCGTCGTTGCTCGCGGCGGCGACCCGGGTCACCTATGCGCTCACCGAGGAGGACCGCTTGCGGGCGATCCGCGGCGGCCTGCGCGCCGCCGAGCTGTGGCTGGAGGGCGCGTCAGCGGAGTGGGTGGTGCCGACCGTGTGGGGTGCGCCGCTTTGCCGAACGATGGACGACGTTCGCCGGGTGTTGCACGCCGACCTGCCGGCGGCCCGGTTGTCGTTGTACGCCAGCCACCCCCAGGCGAGCTGCGCGATCGGGCGCGCGTGCGACGCCGACGGCGCGCTGCTCGGATCGTCGGGTCTGTACGTCGCGGACGCGTCGGCGCTGCCCAGCAACGTCGGCCGGAACCCGCAGATCTCCGTGATGACCGTTGCGCGGCGCACCGCGTCGCGGCTCGCCACCCGGCTCGGTGGCCGGGTGGTGCCGCTCACCCCAGCCTGACGGTCGCGCTACTGCAGGTTCGTGTCGAGCCACTCCTCTTGCGCGTCGAGGTTCTCGTCGATGCCGATGCGGGCGGTGCCGATGATGGTGTCGTCGCTGACGCTGATCCCGCCGATGTCGGTCTCCGTCCACAAGGCGAGCAGGCGCAGCGTGCCGCCGCCGGTGCCCGCGGAGCCTGCCCCTTCGGCGCGACCGTCACGCGGCAACCAGACCTCGATGGTGTAGGACTGGCGGATCCAGTTCTTGTCGCTGTCGCCAGCGAACTGCTCGGTCGTCCACGAGCGCGCGACGAACCCATACCGTGGATCTTCGGCTTGCGACGTCGTGTCGCCTGGGTCGGGCAGCGCGAGATCGATCCACCGGTAGTCCTTGTAGAACCAGTACGGGATCGTCATCAGGATGTTGTCCTTGATGAGATCGTTGGACGTCTCCATGCGTTCGCACCCGCGGTCGGCCCAGCAGTCGTCGCCGCTCAAGAACGTGCGCTCGAAGTAGTCCGGCGAGTACGGCTCGACGACGGTCTGGTCGGTGAGCATCGCGATGCGGGTCTGATCGTCGACGGGGTGGTCGCTCGCGCCGGCGACGGCGACCGGCAACGCGAGCGCGAGGTCACGATCCGGCCGCTCGAGCCCGGCGACGTCTTCTTCGGTGAGGAAGGCTTGGGACAACGAGCGCTCGAGCGAGTCGTCGGCGAGGATGTCCATCTCCGCGTACACCTGTTGCTCGAGCGCGCGCAGCCCGAACGCCAGATCGGGCTCTTCGGCGTCGAACGAGGAGAATACGTAGACGAGGGCGTCCGAGAAGTCTGGCGTGGCGTCCGGGGGGGGCTTGCGGCAAGCCGCGGACGCGGCCACCAGCACGATCGCGCCGAGCGGTGCTCTCATCAGGGGATCCTCCTCGTCCTCCGCTACTACTCCGGCGACGCGGCGGTGACACGCCCGTGGCCGGAGCGAAACACGGACGGAGCGGGATCAGCGAGGCGCGGCGGGCTCTGGCTACAGCGCGGCGGGGGCGCCACCGTACAAGCGCAGATACCGGCGCGCGAGCGCGGCGGCGGCGGCCTCGGGCATGGGCTGACCGGCGGCGGCGGCGTCCAACGCGGTCTCGGCGGAGAGGCGCGCCGAGACGTCTTCCGAGAGCCACCGCGCCGCGACGTCGGCGCCGGTGCCCGCCGGGACCTGGTCGGGCGCGCGCCGCTCCAAGACGGCCCCCAGGGCTTGCACGGCTGGCGCGAGGTCGGGCCACGGGCCAGGGAGCAGCCGGGCGCACGCCTCGGTGAGCGCAGCCAGGATCTCCTGGGACAACTCAGGGTCCACCCCCGACTTCGGCGGCGCTGGCGGCCCCTCTGCGGTGCCGACCTCCGCCATGGCCGGCGCGGGCGGCGCCACCGGCGGAGGCGGCGGCGCGACCGGCGCGGGCGGCGCGGGCACCGTGATCACGGCAGCGCCCGGCAGCTCCAACAGCTCGGGGCGGCACTTCTTGTGGTTCACGAACAGCAGGACGAGGCAGTCCTGGTCGCGCAACGCGGGCGCGGTCGGCCAGCCGTCGAGGGGCGGCGCCTTGTTCGGGAGCGTGTGCCAGCGGCCAGCCTTCGAACCGACCGGCGCGAGCTGGTGGGCGTCGGTGAGCAGGTAGCCCTGCCGCATGCCGGGGTGGGTGCCGCACGACCACACGAGGGCCAGCGCGTCCCACGGATCACGCTCGGACAACGCCGCGACGCGCATCTCCTGGAGCCGACGTGCCTCGACGTGCCGGCGGAACCGCATCCCGTCGTGCGGCGTGTGGAACGTGAGGCCGTTCTCCATCGACCACGTCCCGATGACGTCGCGTGTGCCCTCCAGCATCCGCACACACAGGGCGCGCGCGTCGTAAGACGCGCCTTCGTGCTGCCAAACACCTGCAAGATCGCCGGTGATCACAAACACGCTCGCTTGGCCGGAGCCATATCGTTCGCGGACGGTCTCGAGCCAGGCGGGCCAGGTCATGGTGCTCCCTGCAGGTCAGCGCGTGTCGCTCGCGCGGCGACGGTACGTACCCGCGCGCGGAGTCATGCACTACGGCGGGTACAGCCCGTCGAGCCAACCCCAGCGATCCGCGATCCAGGTGCGGACGTACACCACCTCTTCGTCGTACGACGTCCAATCGCGCCGCCAAGACCAGCCGCCGTAGGTGCGGTACTGGCTCTCCCACTTCGCCCAATCGCGCCGGGCAGAGGGGTCGATCTCGGCGATCCAAGACAGGACGAGGGCGTCGAGCGCGTCCTTGTCGAGCGGCCCGTCGAGGTGGCTGCGCCACCGCGCCATCATCACCGGGCCATGGACGGGATCACTGAGCAGTCGGTTGAAGAGGTTGTTCGTCCCTCGGAACTCGTCGCCCGAGTCGTACGCGGTGCGCAAGGTCTGCCAGTCTTGGCCCAGGCTGTGGTTGAAGTCCCACGGCGCGTAGTGCCACATCGGCGCTTCGGGGTCGTTGTACAGGTAGCTGTTCTTACCGGCCGAATCGCCGGCCTCGGTGAAGCGGACGAGCGCCCACCAATCCATGAACTCTTCGAGCTCGACCCGCGTCCCGATCTCGAGCGAGAAGTCGTCCGCGCTCGACGTCGCCACGAACCGGACCAGATCCTCGAGATCGGCGAACGCGCCCGGACCGGACTCCGGCACGCCGGCCTTCTTCTCATACCCGGCGCTCAACGGGTTCTTGATGTAGAAGTTCGCGTCGTGGTTTACGGCTTTGTAGAGGTTGCCGTCCTCACGATACCCCTGGTCCTCCCAGTATTCGCCGTCGATGTGGTCACCGAGCAGGTACAAGCCCTCGTACACGCCGTCGATGTAGACCACGGCATGCATCGTCTGTACGGGGTGACGCCCCGAATCGAGCCGGTTCCAGATCTCGTAGCAGAGCCGTTGGCGCACGTACGCGTTGTCGTCGAAGGTGGTGGTCAGGACGATCTTGCGCTTCTTCTCGAAGTCCAGGTCTTCGTCCTCGAACTCGTCCTTCGGCGGAAAGTCGATGGTGTAGCTGTTCTTTGGGTAGCCCAGCGACGCGGCGCCGCGCAGCTTCGCTTCGACGTCGAAGGTGTGCCCCCGGTAGACGAACGTGGTCGGGCGGCTGACCGACGACGAGAAGCCGCTGGGCGGGGTGTTCAAGAACACGACCGGGAGCCCGTACTCCTCCTGGTAAGCGAGGGGATCGACGGGGATGTTGCCGGGGGTGGACCAGGCGTCGGCCACCCAGACGTGCAGGGCTCCGACCGACGGCGCGCCCTCGAACCACGCGACGATCGGAACCTCGTAGTGGCCGGCGTCCGACAGCCCGGGCGTCCAGGTGAGCGTGTGCGCCGCGGCGTCCCACGTCGCGCCGGGAGGCAGGTCCGACGCCGACCAGGTGTCGATCGTCGCAGGTTCGCCCACGCACTCCGCGACGACGGTCAGCGCCTCGCCCTCGACGCCGTACACGACGCCGGCCGGAGCGCAGCCACCGACCGGCGGGACCACGTCGAAGCCGGTCTCGTACGCTCCGGTCTCTTCGGTCTCCTCGGTCTCGTCGGGTCCTTCGGTCTCTTCGGTCTCCGCCGGCGCTCCGGTCTCGCCGGTCTCGACCGGAGTGGGGGGCTCCGGCTCAGGTTGTGTGGTCGTTGGCGCGGGGGTGTTGACGACACCGTCGCTGCACGCGGCGACGACGCCGAGCATGAGCCACGCGCGAGCGAGGGGCTGCGGCATCACAACGCGTTCGTGGCGCCAGGCGTAGACGTCTGGTCGTACTCGAAGGTGGACGAACAATCCGGGATGCGCGCGACCGAGAAATCCACGGGGATCTCCGTCTCCCAAAGCAACGCGTCGATCGTGGTGCCGTCGGGGCGGGACAAGGTGATGGACTCACCGCTCGCGCTGAGCTTGAACGACACGTGCTCGGGCCCGTCGTCCTCTTGGTCGTCGGCGAGCAGGACCAGGTAGCCGCCCGCCGTCAGGGTCAGCCCCTCGAACACGTGCTTGCCGGGGTTCTTCGGGTCGTCGCTGATGGTGTAGCCGTCGAGCGGGATGTCGGTGCCCGTCGGGTTGTGCAGCTCGATCCAGTCCGGGAAGTCTTCGGTCGGACCTGGGTACGCGACGTCGTTCGCGGCCATGATCTCGTTGATGCAGACCTGGCCATCGATCTTCGGGTCGATGGTGTTGGTGTTGGTGTCGGTGTCCGTATCGGTGTCGGTGTCCGTATCGGTGTCGGTGTCCGTATCGGTATCGGT
>CAIUDO010000945.1 GCA_903897935.1 uncultured Pseudomonadota bacterium | reverse complement strand
CACCAAAAACTCGACTGGTCGATCAAGCGGCTCGAGCAGCGGCTCGACGAGGTCCCCGACGACGTCGTCGCCCGCCTCGAGTACGCGTCGGCCTGTTTGTCGAAGGCTCGGTTCCACGATGGCGGAGAGGCCTGGTTCAACCGGGCGATCACCGAGGCGCGGCGCGTCCTGATGAACGACGCGTCGAACGCGGCGGCGCTCGTCATCGCGGGCATGTCGTTGGTCGGGCTCGAGCGGCTCGATCCGGCGCAGCGATACCTCGACGAGGCGCTGCGGGCCGCCCCCGAGCGCGGCGACGTGCACCTCGGCCTCGCGATGCTCCACGAGCAGCGCGGCGAGCCGCGGGAGGCCGTCCGCGAAGCCGAGCTCGCGTGCCGCTACGAGCCGAACGCGTGGGAGCCGCACGCGTACCTGGGCAGGTTGCTGGCCGACCGCGCGCAGGTGCTCTCCGACGAGCGGCGCGTGCTCGAGCGCAGCCAGTTCCACGTCGTGCGCGCGCTCCAGATCGGCAGCTCGGTGGCGCCGATGCCGGAGCTGTTGCACGAGCTCGGCGTGGGGCTGTTGAAGATGGGGCGGATCCCCGAAGCCCAGAAGGTGTTCACGCGCTTGCAGGGCCACGACCGGTGGCGGCCGTCGGCGCGGTACCACCTCGGGCTCGCGAGTTATCAGCTCGGCAAGTACAAGAACGCGATCCTGTTCCTCCGCCAGTACCTCGACGAGCGGCCCGACGTGGCGCGGGTGTGGTCGCGGATCGGCATGTCGTACCTGCACCTCGGCGAGGTCGCGCGGGCGCGCGAGGCGTGCCACAAGGCCCTCGCCCTCGACGGCCACGACCTGCAGGCCCGGTGGACCCTCGGCTGCGCGCTGCTCGAAGAAGGCAACGTCGACGACGCGGTGCGCACCCTCAAAGACATCCTCCGCGACGCGCCCGACCACGCGCCCGCATTCCACGAGCTCGTCCGCTTACGGGCGGGAGATGGCGCGTGGTTGCTTGCCGCGTTGCGCAGCGAGGTGAGCGGCCACGATCGCCTGCCGGTCGCGGGGACGCGGCCAGGGCCGGGCGGGCGCCCGGTGCCCACCGCGCCGCGCCGCGCGGTCCGCGATCGGATCGGCATCCTGCTGCACGGGCTCGCCGAGCTCGAAGAGGACCATACCCAGGCGATCCTGCAGTGCATGGACCTCACGACCGACGAAGGCCTGCGGTTCCAGCTCTGGGACGCCGCGCTCGACCGGATGGCGCGCACGCGAGCGCGTGAGGTGGTCGGTCGGCTCCGCGAGCCCGGCCTCGGGTACGGCGCCGCCCCGGGTCGCGACGCGCTCGTGCTCGCGTCGGTCCTGCCCGAGCCGCTGCTCACCCAAGGCATCCAGGTCACCGAGGAGGACCTCAAGCGGGCCGCGGTGGAGCGCCACGGCGCCACCCGCGACGTCGTCGCGCACCGCGCCAACATCGAGCGCGAGCGCCAGGACGCCCGGGCGTGGCAAGCGCTCCTGTTGTTGGCGATCGCGGCGCGCGAGAGCGCGGGCGCGCGGTCGTTGTTGGTCCGGTGGGCCTCCGACGCCGATCCCGAGCTGGCCGACGCCGCCCGTGCCGCGCTCGTGATGCTCGGCGACGCGTCGGCGGCGGCGGCGCTGCGCACGCGGGCCGCCCAGCGCAACGCCGAGCCGCTCGTCGACGCGCTCGTCGAGCGGGTCGCCCCGGGGGAGGCTCGCTTCCAGCCGCGGCCCGTCTCCGACGACGAGGTCGTTTGTTGCTCGACTTGCGGTCGCCGCGCCCCCGAGGTCGACCACATGCTCGCCGGCGGCGACGCCGTCGTCTGCACGCACTGCATCGCGGCGATCGCCAAGCAGCGCCGCGAGCTCGCGGTCGACGACCCCCGTACGTGGTGCGCCTTGTGCGGGCGCACCAACCTGCTCGCCCGCGCAGTGTACGTCCTGCACGCCGTCCCGGTCTGTTCCGAGTGTATCGACCACAGCCTGGGCATGCTGGAGCGCGAAGAGATCGACCGGTACCTGACCGGCTGGTGACGGGCCCTGGCTGGGCCGCCGCGTCGCCATCGGAAGGACGCACGTCGCCCTTGGTGGGATCGGGAGGCGGCGTGCAACATCTCCGATCAGGTTCCGTGGCGCCGCGCACATCCGTGCAAACGAATCGTCCAGCCCGGCGACAGCGGCCCCGTCATGCGCCATGATGCTCTCCCGGAGAGAGCCCCATGACGTCGTCGTTGTTGTTGTTGTCGCTCGTGATCGCGCCTTCGGCCAACGCAATCGCCCCCATCGAGGGCCAAGGCATCGAACCGCAGCGCCTGCTCACCTGGGAGGCGACCGAGCAGGCGCGCGCGCAGCAGCAGCCGGCGTGGCGCGCGTTCCAGAACGGCGAAGGCCAAGGCTGGAAGGGCATCCTGGATCCCCAGACCGGCACGCCGCACCGCATGTACGGCCCGGCGATCCCGTTCGCGCCCACGTCCGGCGATCCCTCGACCGCGCTGCTCACCTGGGTCGACGCCCACGCCGACCTGCTCGGCGCCGACGCGAACGTCACCCGCGTGCGCTCGTCGAAGCAAGATCCACGGACTGGCACCTGGTACGTCGACCTCGACGTGGTGCGCGGCGGCGCCCCGATCTGGCGAGGCGGCATCACGGCCCGCGTGAACAACGGGCGCCTCGTCATGCTCGGCGCCGACACCTACCCGGACGTGCCGCT
>CAIUDO010000944.1 GCA_903897935.1 uncultured Pseudomonadota bacterium | reverse complement strand
TCCACCCAGACGGTAAGGTGAACCTGGAGGGTGGCGCAGCGGGCGGCATCGATCGAGCCGTGCGCGGCGGGCTGCATCACACGTCCGCCCGCTTGTCGCGGCTCGTTCAGACGAGCCCGCAGTTCCACAAGCTGCGGGGCTTCCTCAAGGAGTGACGGTCAATCGCCGTCGACCGCGTCGTCGAGCGCGCGCCACCAGTGCAAGGCGTCCTGGTACCAGGAGCCCAGCTCGGGCGGCTGATCGAGCTTGAGCGCGACCACGGACGCCAACCCGTGCGCGCGCCGGTGCGCGTCCAGCCGATTCAGGGTGTCGGACGCCGCAGAGCGGTCGTCGAGCGTGGCGGCGGCGTGCCGGGCCCGGGTGGCCAGCAACCCGACGAGCGCGAACCGGACCGGCGTGGGCCACTCGGTGCCCGTGTTCGTGACCGCGCCGACCGCCCACTCCAAGCGCGACAGCTCGACGGCGGCGTCGGCGGTGGTGTCGAGCGGGGGCGGCGGCCCGGCCAGCTCCAACAAGCGACGCAGCGCCCCGAGCCACGGCGCCTCCCCGTTGAACGGGGCGAGCGTGGGGCTGGCGGGCTCCGGCGGTGGCGCTGGCACGGACACCGGCGGCTTGTGGTCGGTGGTCGGCTCCACCTCGTCCGACGTCGGGAGCGGCGCCGGCACGGCGTCTTCCGGGCGGAACATGGCTTCGGCGTCGATCTCGACCTCTTCGGTGTACCAGCGGGCGTCTTCGGGCTCGTCCGGCGGCTCCTCGATGGCCGGCAGCGCGGCGGGATCGAACGGCTCGTCGTCGTAGGGGTCGGCCAGCGGCGCCGGGCCAGACGGGGGACCGAGCGGGGGCGGCGGCTCGAGCTCGGCGGGGGGCGCGATGTCCGGGATCGACGGTGACGCGGCCATGCTGAGGGCGGCCCCGCCGTCGGACCGAGGCCATGGGGCGCGCGCCGGGATCTCCTGGGTCTCGGCGGCGTCGACCGCGGGGCGCAGCAGGTCCTCGCGGTGGCGCTGGTGGATGTGCTTGCCCAGATCGCGGTAGACGCCCTCGAGCGCCTCGGCGAGGCCGGGGGGCGCGTGGCCGGCGGCGAGCATCCGCCACGCGTCGTCGGCGATTCGGAGCAGCTCACGAACGCGGGCGTCGGCGTCGATGCTCATGGTTGCCCCGCGAACATCGGCGCGTCGCAGTACGGCGCCTCGAAGTGGGCCCGCAGGCGGTCCCCGCTGTCGAGCTCCACGTAGATCTGACCGCGGACCGAGTCCGGGTCGATGCGCTCGAGGTCGACCCACGCGTCCAGCGCCTCGTAGTCGCGCACCTCGTCGAACACGCTCACGGCGACGTAGCCGTACGAAGGCAGTCGCTCGTCGACGCGGGGCGCCGAACGACTCCAAACGGAGACGACCCACCAGTCCTGGAACTCGGGCGGATCCGGATCCCACATGCGCTCGCAGATGTCTGGAAGATCCGAAAACACGACCATGATCTCTCCGATCTCCGACAAGCCGTACGCCGCGCTGCCGGGCACGCCCAGCGGTTGCCCGTCCACGCGGTCGAAGTCCCAAGGGGCGCACGCGCTCGCGGCGAGCATCCACAGCAGCGGCATTCGGCCTCCGTGGGTGAGTGTAGCGGAAACAACCCCTATCGCGGCCGCGCGGATCGCCCATGCGACGAACTCTCGGCCCACGGCGGGTTACGCCGCGCCGCTCGAAGGAGCTGGCCCTGGACGACACTCTGGTCACGCGCCTGCACGACGCCGCGGTCGCCGCTGGCGCGGCCCTGTATCGGGACCCGGACAGCGGCCTGTACGTGATGACGGCGGCGGCGCTCGCCGCCCGCGGCACGTGTTGCGGGAAAGGGTGTCGCCACTGCCCGTATCCACCCGACGTGCAGGCGCGCGCGGGCCGCGGAAGGCCCCGGTGAAGAAGCAGAAGCAGCGCCTTGGCCCGTTCGAGATCGAGATCGAGCGCATGGGGCCCCGCGGGGTCGGGATCGGCGTCGCGCCGGACGGGCGGGTGGTCCAGGTCCGGGCGGCGCCCCCGGGCGCACGCGTCCTCGTGGTACCGCAGGGGCGGAAGGGAAAGATCCTGCTCGGCCGCCGGCTCGTGATGATCCGCCCGCCACCGGACGCCGCGCGCCCGCCGTGTCCGCTGTTCGGCACGTGCGGCGGGTGTGTGCTCCAGGAGCTGAGCCTCGCCGCGCAACGCAGGTTCAAGCAAGACCTCGCGTGGCGTGAGCTCGAGGAGGGCCGCGGGGCGCCGCTCGATCTCCCTCGCGTGCCGCCGGTCGGCGTCGCCGCCGCGTACGGCGTGCGCAACAAGCTCGAGCTGTCGTTCGGGGTGCGGCGGTGG
>CAIUDO010000943.1 GCA_903897935.1 uncultured Pseudomonadota bacterium | reverse complement strand
GTGGGGGGAGGCCCTGCGCGCGACCGCCCAGGCGGCCTCCGAGGCTGCCGCTACCGCTGCGGTTGCCCTCGCCGACGCACGGGCCCGCGCCGACGCGGCGGCCCGGTCGCAGCGCGAGGCGTCAGCGGCGGCCCACGATGCGGCCCGTGTACTCGGCGAGGCCCTCGCCGAAGAGGGCTTCCCGACTGCACAAGCGGTCGATACGGCCGGGTCGTCGCCCGACCAGATCGCGGCAGCCCGCGCCGAGATCGAGGCCTATGGGCGCCGCGCCGCGGCGTGCCTGGCCGACCTCGAGCTGGCGCGGCGCCGGTGGAGCGAAGCCGCCGCCGGGCCCGAGGTGATGGGCTCGCCGGAGGACGCCGCGCTGCAGCTCGCGCGCGGCGAGCAACGCCGCGACGCGCTGGGCATCGCGCTCGGCGCCCTCGACCAGCGCCTCGCGCAGGCCGCTGAAGCGAGCCGGGCCGCGCGGGCCCTCACTGAGGAGCTCGAAGGGGCCCGGGAGTCCGCGGCCGTGCTCCGGCAATTACGAGGCTTGATCGGGCAAGCGAACGGCGAGCGCTTCCTCAAGTACGCGCAGGGCCTCACGCTGCGCCGGCTCATCGGGCTCGCCAACCACCACCTGTCGTCGCTCAGGCCGCGCTACGCCCTCGTCCCGCTCCCCGACGATCCGCTCGGCTTCGACGTGATCGACCACCACCGCGGCGACCGTACCCGCCCGGTCGACACCCTCTCGGGCGGCGAGTCGTTCTTGTTGTCCTTGGCGCTCGCGCTCGGCTTGTCGGATCTCGCCCGCGGCACCGTGCGGGTCGAGAGCCTGTTCCTCGACGAAGGCTTCGGATCGCTCGACCCCGACAGCCTCGATCAGGCGCTGTCGGCGCTCGACGGGCTGCAAGCCGACGGGCGGCAGATCGTCGTCGTGTCGCACGTCGAGCTGCTCAAGGAGCGGGTTGCGGCCCGAATCGACGTCACCCCGATCGGCGACGGGTTGTCGTCGGTGCGCGTGCTGTCGGGCGCGTGAGGCGATGCGGGGCACAACGCGCCTTGAAACGGGTCGCCCGCGTCCCCCGACCGGGGTAACGAGCGCGTTGCAGGGTCCTGAACCACGGAGGGCCGCATTGTCCAACCAAGACGACGCCTGGCAAGGGGTCATCGATCGCGTCGTCCAGGCGCTGGCCGACCTGCCCGCCGACCAGGGGCGCGACGCCCTCGTGCGCATCGTCGAGCAGGCCCGTGATCTGCCGGGCGCGGGCGCGCTGGAAGACGACGCGCCGGACGACGACGACCAGCGGCCGTTCCGCCTGTTGCCGGGCGGTCGGTCGAGCCTCAGCCACGATGATGATGACGACGACGACCTGTGGAGCGGTGACCTGCCGCCGTGGGGCCAGGACGCGTGGTCAGGCGCGTTGTCGGCCAACATCCTCGTCGCTCCGGGCGGTCAGCAGCCCGTCCTTCGGTCGGCGGTCACCCGCGCCTACCGCGTCGCGTGCACCGCGGGCAGCATGACGGTGGTGACCGACGGGGTCGACGTCGCGCGCCTCGACGTCGGCCAGACGGTCGATGTCGAGGGCGGCAGCATCGACGTGCTCAACAGCGGGCCCGCGCTCGCCGAGGGTCGGTTTCAGCGGCTCGCGTGAGCGCGCCGCGAAGCGAACGCGGCCAGGCGGCGCGGGGCGGCCCCGCCCGCCGCGAACTCGTGGTGCTTGAAGGTGAGGAACAAGCGGTGCAGCGGGTGGTCGCGATCGAAGCCGATCCCGCCGTGGATGTGCTGCGCCCCGGCCATCACGCGATGACCAGCGTCCCCAGCGACGAACCGCGCGATGTCGACCGCGCGTCCGGCGTCGTGGCCCGCTGAGACCTCGTACACCGCCTGGTCGAGGGTCAGCCGCATCGATCGAGCGTCGATCCACATGTCCGCGATGCGTTGACTGACCGCTTGGAACGTCCCGATCGGAGCGCCGAACTGCTCGCGCGTGCGGGCGTGGTCGGCGGTGAGCGCGAG
>CAIUDO010000942.1 GCA_903897935.1 uncultured Pseudomonadota bacterium | reverse complement strand
CTCGCGAGCGCGGGCTGGGTCACCGCCACGTCCCTCGGGTTGTCGAGCGGCCAACACGTCACCGTGGACCCGCAGCACACCCTGCACGGGAGCCTGCGGTACGCGGTACGCAACGACAGCACCGTCATCCCGTAGGCGCCAGGGTCGCGCGCGAGGCCCCGTCCCGGCGAACCGCCGCCCGGACGGACGCCCGCCGGCGCACGACCACCAGCACCACCCCCCCGAGCAGCCCGGCCCCGCCCGTCGACGACGACGCGCACCCGCACCCGCCCGCGTCCTTCGGCGGACCGGCGCTCTCGGAGGGTCCACTGTCGACGGGGCCCGGCCCCGGGTCCCCAGTGTCCTCTGGGGCCTCGGTCTCGGTCGGATCCCCCGTGTCCACCGGCACCTCCCCAGTGTCTTCGGGCGGCGTCACCGTCGCCGCGACGTGGAACACCAACGCCGGCGCGCCCGTCGCGTCCGCCGCGCCGTCGACGGGCGCGACCACCGCCGCCGCCCCCTCCGAGGACGCCACCACGCGGATCGTCACGTCCACATCGGCCTCCTCGACGGCCTCGAGCCCGACCTCGACCATGGTCGACGCGTGCGCCGGGAGCTCCGCGACGACCAGCGCGCCCTCCGTCGGCACGGTCACCTCCCCCTCCCCCGGGACCTCGACCGTGCCCCCAGCCTCCACCCGGGTGACGGCGTAGCCGGCGCCGTCGCGCACCGTGAGCGACGGGCCGTGCAGGATCAGCGCGGCGATGACCCCCTCGGCCGCCGGCCCCTCGACCCCCAGCACGAACGCGCCATCGTCGACGAACGACACGTCGTCAACGGCGGACAACCTCGGCAACGCGGGGTTGACCGCCCGCCACGCGTCGAGCCTGCCCCCGGTGGCGACCCGCCCAGCCAGCGCCGCCTCGGCCACCACCGACGCCCGCACGATCCGCACCACCTCCGCCGCCGTCAGGTCCGGGTGGGCGTCGAGCACCAGCGCCGACGCCCCGGCGACCATCGGCGCCGCGTAGCTCGTGCCGCTCGCGACGAGGTAGGCTCGGTCCGACCCCACGTCGAGGCTGCACAGATCCGTGCCCGGCGCCGCCAGGTCGACCGTCTCGGCGCCGTAGTGACTGTACGGGTTTAGCGACCCGTCCCGGTCATGGTTCGCGACCGACAACACGTGCGGGAAGTCGAGGTTCGCCGGGTAGACCGGGTAGGCGTCGTTATCGGCGTCGCCGCAGTACGGGCTCAGGCAGTTCGCGGCCGCCGCGACGACGACGACGCCGCCGTTGTCGAGCGCCCCCAGGGCCTCGATCGCGTCCGCCAGACCGGCGTCGTAGCTCGTCGACGCGATCGAGTAGTTGAGCACCCGCACCCGGTCGGCGCCGCTGGTGGCGAGGTTGCCGAGCGCGTCGATGGCGTACGAGAAGTACAACGCGCCCCGATCGTCGGCGATCTTCTGCAGGTAGAGCTGGCAACCCGGCGCGACGCCCGAGCGGCCGACCTCGTTGTCCCGCGCCGCGATCACCCCCGCGATGAACGTGCCGTGCCCCGGCACCCCCGACGACGGCTCGACCTCGGCGACGGAGTCCCCGTTCCCGTAGTCCCACTGGCTGTTGACGGCCCCCACGAGATCCTCGTGCGAGACCCGGAAGCCGCTGTCCTGGACCGCGACGAGCGGGCCCGAGCCGCCGTCGGCGACCGCCCACGCGTCGACCGCCCGCACCGCGACCATGTCCCACGGGTCCGGGCACTCCGGCGTCGCCACCGCGGCCGACGTCGGCATCGGCCCGATCAGCGCGTCCCGGTGCGCGTACCGGACGAACGGGAGCGCGCGCAGCGCGTCGATCGGCGGATCTCCAGGGAAGTCGGCGGTGCACACCCCCGCCGCGACGAAGCAGCGCCGCAGCGCGCCGCCCGAGCGCGCGACGGCCTCGGCCACCACGGCCTCGTCCACCGGCCGCTCGACACCAAGGATCGCGGGGGACGCCGCCGCGAGGGTGGAGAGGATCACCAACACGACTGCCTCCAGACACAAGCCACGGTCAGAACCGCGCGCGCAGCCCCAACAGCGGCAAGAACGTCGGACCCCGCACGAACCCTTGCTCCGACCAGTCGTCGGACCAGATCGGGTACATCGCCGCCGCCGACTTCGGCACGATCCACGCCTCCGCCGACGTCTCGAGCGACCACCTCCGGAACGTCGCCGTCCACCCGAAGTGCAGGTCCAACTTCTGGTACGCCGGCATGCGCGCCGACCCGGGCTCACCCGCGACGGGCACCCACGTGTCGTTGCCGGCGTCGTACAAGCTCGAGTCCACCGGGGTGAACGGCAGGCCTGATCCGTATCGGTAACGCACCCCGACGTTGAACGCCTCGGTGACGTCCCAGCTCGCGACGAGCCCGCCCGTGACGGGCTGATCGCCGGGCGCCGACCAGCGCGCGCCCTCGTCCAGATAGAACGCGCGCGCGTACGCGAGCCACCCCCACAAGAAGAACGTCTCGCGCAGCCGGTAGCGCGACACCAGCTCGACCCCCCACGCGACCCCGCCGGCGACGTTCTCCGGCGGCCCGTCGACCGGCACGAACAGGGGGTCGACGTCCCACTTGCCGTACCCGTCGAGCTGGAGCTCGAGCCGCCCGGCGATGGTCTGTTCGACGCCCCCCGCGACCTGCCACGACCGCGCCGTCGCCAAATCCACCGCGCCGCGGGGCAAGAGGTCGACGGTCTCGACCGACTGATGGTACCGACCACCCGCCACTTTGAGCATCGTCGCGTCGCTCACGCGCAGGCGGGTCGCCACCCGCGGGTCGACGTCTACCCCCCCCCACGCGTCGAACGACAGCCGCGCGCCCGGCATGAACCGCAGGGGCCCGGCGACGAGGTGCGGCGTCGCGTAGACCCCCCCTCGAACCCGGGTGCCTGCGGCGTCGACCGCCTCGCCCCGCGCGAGCTGCGGCGCCTCGGTCGCCACCAACAGCGCGGTGGCCGCGTCGACGTCGTCGAGGCCGAGCGCCGTACGCTCGCCCCGGACCTCCGCCCCGACGTCGAGCCGGTGCGCCCCGAACGACTGCTCGTGGTCGAAGCGCGCCTGGGTCGACACCGTACCGACCTCGGCCGCGCCGGCGTCTCCGACGACCGCCGACAGATGATCGGGCACCACCGCCGCGACCACGCGCCCGCGCTGCCCAGGCACGCTCCAGGTGTGCCGCACCCCGAACACCTGGAACGCCCGCCGGTAATCGAGGGTGGGGGTAGCGGCGGCCTCGACGGCGTCGAGCGCGTCGAGCTCGGCGATCGCCCGGGCGTATCGGTCGCCCGCCCCCCACGCGAACAGCCCGGTGCTGCCCGTGGACGTCGCGCGCTCGACCCGCGCCGAGAAGTCGTAGAACACCGGCCAGACCGTGTACTGATCGGTGCGCTCGCCCGCGAGATCCTGGTAGGAGCGGCGGCCGGACAAGCCGACCCACCACCCCTTGCCCACCGGCGCCGACACCGCGCCGCCCACCATGACGAAGTTGGCGAACGCGCTGCCCGCCACCGACTCCGGCACCACCAGCGACGACTCCGCCTCCACCACCGCGCCGGTCGCGTCGCCGAACGCCGCCCCGAACGTCGAGCTGTACAGATCGAGCCGGGCGAGCTGCGACGACGGGTACACGCTCGCATACTGGTTGAAGTGGTACAGGTACGGGACCTCGATGCCATCGAGGTAGTAGCGGTTGTCGCCGGGGGCCGAGCCGCGCACGGACAACGCGCCGGAGCCCGGCGCGTACTCACGCTGCACCGTGACGCCGGGCAACGACTGCACGAGGCGCACGCCGTCGTCGAGCACGCCCGGGGTCTCGTAGGCCTGCTCGGCGTCGAGGCTGTGGTGGCTGACGTCGGGCGACGGCCGGAAGCTCTCGACGACCACCTCGAGGGGCGGCGGTACAGGGGCGAGCGCGACGACGAGCTTACGCGCGACCGGCACCTCGACCTCGACCGTGACGGGCAGGTGATCCTGCTCTTCGACGACGATCGACCACACGCCGTCGGCGAGCTCGAGCACGAACGACCCGTCGCCGCCGGTAGTGACCCGCTGGTCCCCCACCCGGACGACCGCCCCCGCGATCGGGTCGGCGTCGCCGCGCTCGACGACCCGCCCCTCCACCGTCGCCGCCCACGCCGCGGCCGCGAGCCAGACGATCAAGGGGACACCTCGATCGTGACGGGCACGTCGACGACGTCGGCGACCACGCACCGGCCGTCCAGCAGCCACTCGGGGTCGAACCCGGGCGCGCCCGCGCACGGCAGGTCCGCCGCCGCTTCGGTCGCCACCGCGACCACCCGCACGCCAGGAGACGCCTCCGGATCCGGCGCCAGCACGACGTCGACCGGCCCCGCCTCGAGCGCGACGTCCGACGGGACGAACCGCCCCGCGACCCAGACGCCATCTTCCTGCGTACCAACCCACCAATCGCGGGACCGCCACCGGGTCGCGCCCGCGCCGTCGAGCACCAATACGAGCCCGCCGACGACCGCCGGCTGGGCCATCGGCTCCGCCGTGACGACGTCTTCATCGTCGAGCTCGAGGTCCCCCGCGACCCAGTCCGCGACCCACGGGTCGAGCTCGAACCACGTGCCCGCCCCGCCGGCGCTCATGAACCGCGCCGTCGCGTCGACTTCGGACGCCATCACCGCGGTGATCCGCGCGACGCCGCCGGCCGCGAGCGCGTCGTCGGTGGGCACGAGCGCGGCACGCGCGTCGACCGTCATGTCGGCGGCGGTCAGCGTCGCGAGGTCGAGCGGGAGCGCCTGCACGGTCACGTCGAACGCCGGCAACTGCGGCGCGCCGCCCGCCGGAACATCGAGGAAGAACCGCTCCTCCTCACCGGACGGCCACATCGCGAGCCCGACCAGGCGGCCGCCGTCGGTGGGCACGTCGAGCGCGGGCCCGACCCCGAGCGCCACCGCGTCGTCGGCTACGAACGCGGCGGCGGCGTCGTCATCGCCGAGCGGCACGAACCCCCACGCGAGCTCCGGCGCGACGTCCGACCACAACCGGCCGTCCGACACGATCGCGACGCGCGGCGTAGCGCCGACGAGCTCGACCGCGGCGATGCGATCGCCGATCAGGTCGTGTCGATCGGCGCCGAACGGCGCCCGACAGGCGATGGACGCCACCAGAGCAAACCACACGGGACCGGCCTCCGGGGGCGCCCCATATCCGGGCGCGCGGCGGCGTCGCGTGGCCGCGGCCCGGGCGCCGCGGGGGAGCAATCGGGTCCGAACGTACGTGTGCGTGGAGCAATCGCGCTTCAACTTGACAGGTGCCCGTCGCGACGACGCTCCAGCGGCCGTCGCGACGGGCCAAGCTGGCTCATCGGCCGACATAACCGAGGTGCCGGGCGGCGTCGCCGCGGAGCCGTGGTCCGCTGTCAAGTTCAAGCGGGATCGCTCCCCGCGCACGCAAGTTCGAAGTCGATTGTTCCCGCCCGGTCATCTGGCCCGTGCGCCCGTGACCAACATTGGCGCCCTCCAACAGCATTGGGGAGCGGCGCGGTCATCCGGCGGTGACCGACCTCGCCGAATCGGCGGCCGCGTCGGTCCGGCGTGTGACCACGCGCGCCCGACGGCATACGACCGCCGCACACGGAGGCCCAATGACCGCTGCCCGCGTCGCGATCGTCGCCCTCACCCTCACGGCCCTGGCCGCCTGCGCCAGCAAAGGCGGCGACACCGCCGGAGCAAGCCTCGACGCCGACACCCAGGCGCTCGTCGACGAGCTGCTCGCCGCCGCCGCCGGGTACGACGGCTGGTCGCAGACCGCCGACTGGACCGGCATCAACCCCACCGCGGGCGGCGCGCACGGCGAGTCGGTGCAGATCTGGTGGAACGACGCCGCGTTCTCCTCGTACGAAGCGGGCGCCGGCACCCCGTTGCCCGAAGGCGCGATCCTCGTCAAAGAGGGCTACACCGACGCCTCGGGCGCCGAGCTCAAGGCGATCACGTACCTCTGGAAGAACAGCGGCTTGTTCTTCCTCGCCACCAACCCGGACGGGTCGGTCATGGACGCCGGGTACGACTACGCGTACTGCCTCGGCTGCCACGAGGGCGCGCCCGACGGCGTGCTCTCGGTCACGTGGTGAGCGCCGTGGCCACGCTCCCTCGTCGCCGGCTCGGCGCCAGCGGGCTGTCCGTGCCGCCGCTCTGCCTCGGCGCCATGACCTTCGGCGAGGCCGACGGCGCGTCGTTCATGCACAAGGTCTCGTGCGACGCCGAGACCTCGTTCGCGATCATGGACCGCGCCCTCGAAGCCGGCGTCGACTTCATCGACACCGCCGATGTCTACGGGCAAGACGGCCTGTCGGAGCGCGTCGTCGGCGACTGGATGGCGGGCCGCAACAACCGCGACGCCATCGTGCTCGCCACCAAGTTCCGGTTCTCGATGCCGTACGGCAAGGGCGCGTCCCGGCGTCACATCATGGCGGCCTGCGAGGCGTCGCTCCGCCGCTTGCAGACCGACCGCATCGATCTGTACCAGATCCACATGCAAGACCGCGACGTGCCCGAAGAGGAGACGCTGCGCGCGCTCGACGACCTCGTGCACCAGGGCAAGGTGTTGTACCTGGGCGCGAGCAACTACGCCGCGTATCGCCTGGTCGACAGCTTGTGGACGAGCAAGGCGAACGGGCTCTGCCGGTTCGTCGGCTTGCAGATGCAGTACAGCTTGATCGAGCGCGCGCTCGAGCGCGAGCACGTGCCCACGTGCGCGGCGCACGGGCTCGGGATCTTGCCGTGGTCCCCGCTCGGGGGTGGGTTCCTCACCGGCAAGTACCGGCGCGAGCAGGCGCCGCCGCCGGGTGCCAGGCTGGAGCATTGGAAGGACCGCCTCAAAGGGCTGGACCAGGAGCGCAACTGGGCCATCCTCGCCGCCGTCGACGCGGTCGCGGCCGAGCACGGCGCGACGCCGGCCCAGATCGCGCTGGCGTGGTTGCTCCACCAGCGCTGCGTCACCTCGGTCATCTTCGGGGCCCGCACCGTGCAGCAGCTCGAAGACAACCTGCCCGCGGCCACGTTGTCGCTGTCCGCCGACCAGCTCGCGCGGCTCGACGGCGCGTCGAAGGTCGCGTGGGGCTACCCCTACGACTTCATCGGACGGATTCAAGGCGGCTGGTGAGCGGTCGAACCGGGTTACATAGCCGGCGGAGGTCGTGCCGTGTCGCCCTGGTTCCACCGTTGCTTGCCGATCGTCGCCTTGTTGACCGTCACCGTCGCGTGCGTGCCCAAGCCCAAGTACGACGACCAGCTCTCCGAGAACGCGCAGCTCCGGACGCAGATCGCCGGGGCAACCCAGGCGTTGGAGGAGCTGGCGGAGGAGCATCGGAAGACCGAGGAGGAGCTCGAAGCCGCGCGCGCCGCCCTCAACGACAAGTCGGCGCAAGCGGGCGCGATGGAGGCGGACCTCGCGCAGATGAAGGCCGCGGTCGCCGAGCTCGAGCGGCAGCGCGCCCAGACCGACGCGGCGTTGGCGTCGTACCGCGACCTCGTGTCGCGCTTCCAGAAGATGATCGACGCCGGCACGCTGCGTGTGCGCGTCATCGACGGGCGGATGGTCGTCGAGCTCAACACCGACATCCTGTTCCCGCCGGGCTCGGCCACCCTGTCGAAAGACGGCGCGAAGGCCATCAAAGACGTCGCGAGCGTGCTCGCGTCCATCCCGGACCGCGAGTTCCAGGTCGCCGGCCACACCGACAACGACCCGATCCGCAACGAGCGCTTCCCGAACAACTGGGCGCTCGGGTCGGGCCGCGCGATCTCGGTCACCGAGCTCCTGGTCGACAGCGGCTTGCCCGCCAACCGTGTGTCGGCGGCGTCGTACGGCGAGACGCGCCCGTCGGCGTCGAACGCGACCAAGGAAGGCAAGGCGCAGAACCGGCGGATCGAGATCGCGATCGTGCCGGATCTACGCTCGATGCCAGGATACGACGAGCTCGCAGCGTTGTCGACTCCCGCCGCGCCCGCCGCGCCCGAGCCGGCGGCCGAGTCGACGGACAAGGAGCGACCGGTCAAGGTGCTCTCCCCCCGCGAGTGAGCGCGCGTGTACACCACGTTCCATCGGCCCACCGTCATCACGCCGTCCCAGCTCGACGCCTGGCTCGAGAAGGGGTGGTTCCGCATCGGCGCCACGATGATGTGGTGCCGGTTGATCCTGTTCAACGGCACGCTGCGGAGCACGGTCTGGACGCGGCTGGACATGGCCGACTGGTCGCCGCGGAAGAGCCAGCGCAAGCTGATGCGGCGCGTCGAGCGCGACTACGACGTGACGATCGAGCCGTTCGAGTGGGTCGGAGAGGCCCACGAAGACATCTGGACGCGCTATCGGGCGGCCGTGCGCGGCGAGCGGCCCGCGACCGCGCGCGAGGCCCTGTTCGGGCACGGTGGGGGGCAGCTCTTCAAGACCTGGCAGGTCACGATGCGTCGACATGGCGCGCTCGTCGGGTGGTCGTGGTTCGACGTCGGCGCGTCGGCGGTCCAGAGCGTGCTCGCCGCGTACGACCCGCGGCACGCCGACGACAGCCTCGGCTACGCCACGTTGCTGTTCGAGATCGAGTGGGCGCGGAGCCGCGGGTTCCGCTACCACTACGCAGGGTACGTCATGCCCGGCGAGCCCGCGATGGACTACAAACACCGCGTCGGCGCACTCGAATTCCTCGACGAGCGCGACCAGTGGCGGCCGTGGTCCACGTTCGACCCCAACGCGTTGCCGTCCGATCGCCTCAACCAGCAGCTGCGCGCGGTCGAGCAGGGCCTGACCGCCCGCGGCGTTCCGGCGACCGTGCGCACCTACGAGATGTACGAGGCGGCCGCGCTCAACCCGGAGCTCGCCGGATACCTCGCCGATCCGTTGATCCTGACCATCGAGCCGCGGCAGCGCCCGACCCGCTCGTTGGTCGTGACGTGGCGGGCGCCGGGCGGGCCGTTCCGGCTGCTGCAGTGCACGCCCACGCCAGGCTATTTACGCACGGGCACCGCCGACAACGCGTCGGTGCGCCCCGTGGAGCTGCTGCTACCGGCGCGGCTGTTGTTCGAGACCAACCACGTCGACGACCTGTTGGTGCGGGCGGAGCAAGCGATGCGGTAGCCAGGCGCTAGCAGCCCGTTGCGCATAGGGCGAGGGCGAGGGCCAAGGCCCGGTACACGCCGCGGGCTCGATTGCGGCAGATGCGTGAGCGACCCGTTGGTGGCTCGGCGCCGTCGCGTCATCGGCGGCAGGCGGGCTGGGCCCGT
>CAIUDO010000941.1 GCA_903897935.1 uncultured Pseudomonadota bacterium | reverse complement strand
TTCGCCGACGACGGCGAGGTGGTCGCGGTCGCCCCGTTCGCCGACGGCGCCGTCTCCCTCGCGTGTGGTCCCGGGGGCGCGACGGTCTTCGTGTGGTCGCCGGGCGCCGTCGCGCGGGTGGACGGGCAGTCGGGGGATGGCCTCGGTCGCGAGGGGCTCGCCGCGCTCGGGGTCTGCGATGGACCCGTCGCGCTCGGTGTCTCCGACGAGCCGGGCGCGTTCCTGATCGCGGTCGGTGGCTCGGCGTGGCGGGCGGTGCCCGGCGGCGCCGAGGCCCCCGTGCGGCTGGGCGACGTCCCGGACGTCGTGTGGTTGGACGAAGGCGCCGGCGGGGTGGTGTCGTGGGTCGTCGTCACGGGTGAGGGTGGCCTCGAGTGGGGGGACAGCGCGGGCGCGTCGGCGAGCGGATCGGTCGACGGGGACCCGCTGGTGGACGGGGTCTGGCGCGGCGCGGACGGCGCCTTGCGGGTCACCACCGCGGGCGCGCTGTGGCGCTGGTCGCCGCCGAGCGCTCCGCCGGAGCTGCTCGCCGCGGCCCCGGACCCTCCGGTCGACGCCGCGTGGGCGCCGGTCGGCGCCGTGTTGCTGGCGCGCGCCGTGACGCCGAACCCGGACGCGGAGGGCTTGACCATCCCGGTCAGCAACGCGGTCGCGGCGCCGACCGACGACGGGTGGGAGGTCCACGAGCTGCCGACCACGCCGTGCGTCGACGACGAGCAGTGCCGCCTGTACGGCGAGAGCGAGCTGCTCGCGGTCGTCGGCGACCCCGCCGACCCGATCCCGGTGTACGACGTCTGGTTGTGGACTGAGAGCGAGCGCCACGAGACCTGGTGCGCGCCCCGCTGAGCGTCCCGCGATCCGGTGGTAGCGGCGGGGCGCTGTCCGGCCGTCCCTCATGGATGCGTCTTCGTTCGCGTCGAGCACGCCCCTTGGTGGCGAACGAGGTCTCCCATGAACCACACTCAGTCTGCAAGCCGCGTCGCGGCCGCCCTCGCCTTGCTCGCGCTCGGGCTCCCTGCCTTCGCAGGGCCGGATCCGAAGGTGGTCCGGGAGCGCATCCAGGAGTACGCCCAAGCAGGCGACTGCCTGCGGGCCGAGGCCCACCTCGTGAAGGTCCGCGACGATGGCGTCCCGATGGAGCCGGACGACGTCGCCGACGCGCAGCGGCAGGTCCTCGAATGCTGGTTCGACGCCCATGACTGGCAGCGCGTTGCGTCGTTCGGGTTGCCGCAGCTCCAGCACAGCACGTCGGGGTGGCCGCTCGCCGAGCCGATGCAGCGCCGGCGGGTGCTCATCTATGTCGGGCTCGCGTATGGCGACGCCGACCCCACCCACGCGCTCGTCGAGCGGCTCGGCACCCCCCGCCATGACCCGAGGCCGTCGACTGTGTTGGGTCCGACCCCGGGGCTGGACACCAGCCAACCGGAAGATCGGGTGTACTATCAGCCGACGATCCCGTGGCCGATCGAGCGCTTCTTGGCGCTCGCGGAGACGGATCCGCAGTGGCTGCGCGATGGCGTCGCGTCGTGCCTCCAGACGCTGGACTTCTACGTGGGTGAGATCCACCGGGCGGACCTGGATCCTTGCGTCGCCGCGCTCGTGCCGCCGCCGGAGGTCGAGGCGGTCGAGCGGCGCATCCGGGCCGAGCGGGCGGCGGAGGGAGGAGACGGGCTCACCGTCGCGCACCTGGTCGTGCACGGGGTCGAGGGCCACTGAGGGGCTTTCAGCCCGCCCATCTCGGGCTTCCGGCCCGCCTCGGGGTAATCCAACGTGGCTCGGTAGGGTTGCTGCTCAACCGGCGTGCTCTGCGCGGAGACAGGCGGGCTGAAAGCCCGCGGCCCGGCGGGCTGAAAGCCCGCGCTCCG
>CAIUDO010000940.1 GCA_903897935.1 uncultured Pseudomonadota bacterium | reverse complement strand
CGTTGCGGCCGGCGGCGGCGCGGCCTCGGTCGGTGGCGACGCGGGTGGCGCACAGGGCGGCGAGACGCTGACCCGCGCGGCCACGGCTGCGGCGTCGTCCAAGGGCGGCGGCGGCGGGGCTCCGAGCGGCTCATCGGGCAACCCGTACGGGTTGGACGTCGAGTCCGTGGTGCGCGGGGCCAAGGAAGAGGCACCCAAGTAGGTCGTTGGTAAGGGTTGAACCCGGGTGTGCCCGCCGACGAGGCGGGCCACGGAGGCTCCGATGGCAGAGGACACGCGGTCCAATCACAATGAAGCGCTGTCCTATGAGGTGGAGGTCGGTGGGCAGAAGCTCACTCAGCAGTCCCCTCAGGGCGTTCAGATGATCGTGCTCGAAGAGCACATGGACATGATCGCGGTCGCCGAGGTCGCGTTCACGGCGGGCGGTCTGCAGTGGTCGTCCCTCAAGGCCGGCGACGAGATCAAGATCAAGGCGGGCTCCGGGAAGGCGAAGTTCGTCGGCATCATCTCTGAAGTGCGTCACACGGTTCGCCGCGGCGTCCAGGCCGTGACCATCGTCGCGATGGACCCGCTGGTGAAGCTCGGGGCGTCGCGGCGCACCAAGACGTACGAGGAGGTCACCGACTCGGACATCGCCAGCACCGTCATGAGTGAGGCGGGCGTCACCCCGGGTACGGTCGACGCGACCTCCGAGGTCAACAAGTACGTGCTGCAGCGCAACGAGTCGGACCTCGTGTTCCTCAAGCGGCTCGCGGCGCGCAACGGGTACGTCCTGCGCAGCGTGGAGGGCAAGGTCAACTTCCAGAAGCCCCAGTCGTCCGACGCGGCCGCGGAGGTCGCCTACAACGCGATCGTCTCACTGGACTACGGAATGACGACGGCCACCGTGCCCGCGAAGCTGACGGTCTACGGCTGGGACTACGTGGCGAAGCAGAAGGTCGTCGGCGTGGCCACGAGCGGCGACATCGAGAAGATCGGCGGTGGCAAGTCCGGCGTCGAGGCGACCGGGGTCGTCTACCAAGGCGAGTCGTACATCTCGGACGTTCAGGTGTCGTCCCAGGCGGCGGCGCAAGCGATGGCGGTGGCTGAGCTCAACCGGCTCGCGCGCGGCACGGTCAAGGGGCGCTGTGTGTGCGAAGGCAACGGTGACATCGTGCCGGGTGGCAAGGTCACGTTCTCCGGGTTCACCGACGGGTTCAACCCGGAGGTCATGGTCATCTCCGTGCGCCACGTGATGGACATCCGGCAGGGCTTCACGACCGAGTTCCACTTCGTGAGCAACACGCTCCCGAAGTGACGCGCCCCCGGGGCGCTCGTGGCGCGCGTCCGCGTCGTCCCGTCCCATGCGCCGGGCTGGCCTTTGTCAGCGTACTAACTAGACCGCGCGCGTTATCATCTGGGATCGGCTTCCCCCGGAGCGCGCGCTGTGGTGTCATTCGTCCGCGCCGACGGCGACTAGGGGTGCGCGTGCGTAAGGAGTTCCTCGGGCGGGGCTTCGGGTTCCCGTTCCGGTTCGATCCCGCGACCGGTGGCGTCGCGACGAGCGAATACGAAGAGAACATCAAGCAGTGCATCACGGTGATCCTGGGCACGAAGCCTGGGGAACGCCAGATGCTGCCCGAGTTCGGTTGTCGGGTGCACGAGCTGATGTTCGCGCCGACGACCCGGTCGACCGCGACGACCATCGCGCAGATGGTCAAGAGCGCCCTCGAGCGCTGGGAGCCCAGGATCGAGGTGGTCAAGGTCGAAGCGTGGCCCGATCCGGGCGGGACCGTGAAGGTCCAGGTGCACTACAAGATCCGCAGTACCCTCTCCGAGCAGGAGCTCTCCTTGCTGCTCACCGCCGGCGGTTGACGCGCGATGCCCATCAAGCCCCCCAACTTGGATGACCGTCGGTACGCCGACCTCGTGCGGGAAGCCCGCGCGCTGATCCCGCAGTACTGCCCCGAGTGGACCAACCTCGGGGACGCCGACCCCGGCATCACGCTGGTCCAGCTCTTCGCGTGGATGACGGAGATGACGATCTTCCGTCTCAATCGTGTCCCCGACAAGACCTACGTCCACTTCCTGAACTTCATCGGCGAGGAGCGCCGCGAGGCGCGCCCTGCTGTCGTCGGGTTGACGTTCCAGCTTCGGCTGGAGGACTCGGGCCCGATCGAGATCCCGGCGTTCACCCGCGCGTCGACGCGCCAGAAAGAAGGTACGGACGCCCTTCATTATCTGACGGTCGACCCGGTGACGGTGCACAACTCGGGCATCAAGCGCTTGGTCGCCGTGCTCTCGGGGCTGCGGCCGATGGTGCGTGAGCTGCCGTTCGCGCACCACCCGCGCTCGAACAAGGCGGTGGTGCTCGGGAGCGGCGGCGGCGTCGACGTGTTCAAGATGGACCCGCTCGAGCACGGGCCGCGCAGCTTCACGCGCGACCAGTTCTTGTACGTCGCGCACGATGACTTCAAGCGCATGGGCTACGTGCCCGACGAGGGCGCCCGGATCGGGCGCCTCCGGTTGCGCACCGCGGCCGAAGGTCTGCCGATTGGCCCGATGTTCGCCTGGGAGTTCTACACCGGCGATCTCGAGACGCCTTGGGTGCCGTTCGAGGCGCAAACGGAAGAGGAAGAGGTGCTGGGGTTGCCCGAGATCGGGCTCCGCGCCGTCATGCCGCGCCAGAAGGAGCTCACGCACTTCGGCCGCCTCGACCAGCCGATGCCCGTGCCCGAGGCGCTGGTCGAAGAGCGCCACTGGATCCGCGGTCGTGTCGACTACGAGCGGTGGTTGGCCGAGCGCATGCAGGCGGACCTTGACATCGCCTGGGCGGACGACCGTGGCGGCGAAGAGCGCGTACTGACCAACTGGGACATCCGCGCGACTGGGCGTACGATCGAGTTCTTCATCCAGGACATGCCGCCGATCCGGGCCGGGTGGACGGTGCGGCTCACGCTGGTCGACCGGGGGCTCGCCGCAGGCCGGGAGGCCTACCTGCCTGCGTACCGGTGGATGTACCGTCACGGGGACACCTGGGAGACGATCCCGCCGGAGCGCGTGCGCGTCCAGGACACCCGGGTCACGATCACCGGGCCGTTCATCGACATGGCGAACGACGGGTACAACCTGCGTGCTGAGCGCGTCGAGGCCGTCTACCTGCGCGGGCTGACGCGGGACCTCGAGCTCGAGATGACCTGGCTCAAGCCGGTCGAGGTGTTCCTGGGGGCGGGCCCCGAGTCGTCGGCGGCGTCTCCGATCCCGCTCTGGGAGCTTCCGGCCTCTCCGTATTCACCCGCCAAGACCCTCCCGCCGCTCATCGGGATGAAGTTCTTCATCGGCTCTGACCTGTTTGAGAACCGCGCTGGGCTGCCGGTGCTCGTCGAGCTCGAGATCGCGTTCACGAGCGCGGGTGAGCCGATCGAGGAGCCGGTCGAGAGCTACAAGCTGCAGCTGTGCTACCGCGCGGCCGACACCTGGCGCGTCGTACACACCGCCGAAGGAACCTTCGACGGGTTCACGTTCTCCGACCTGGACCCCGAGGGCGCGTTCTCGTCGGGGCGTCGAAAGATTAGGTTCTTGCTCGATCCGAAGACCCAGCTCAACAACATGGCGCACGTGGCGATCGCGGGCGTCGAGACCGCATGGCTGCGCCTCGAGATGGTGCGGGCGTCGATGACGCGGCAGCCGGACAAGAAGCAGCCTCCCATCCCGATCTCGCTCGACGTGCACGGCATCCGACTCGGCGTCGACGGGGTGATGGGCAAAGAGATCTACGAGCAGCCGATGCCGGGCGTCAAGGTCGCGTCGGTGGAGCATCGGGAGGGCAATCGCCGGCTCTCGCGCGTGGTCGCGCGCTCGGCCGGGCGGCTGGTGGAGTCGTTCCCGTTCGATCGCTTCGTCGACGTGGCGGACGACGGGGGCGGGCACGCGGCGCTTTACATGCAGTTCGACCGTCCGCTCCCGGTGGGTAGCCGGCACGTGCTCGCGGTGCGTACGCGTGGCGAGGCGTACCTGCCGGAGGGCACCAGCGTGGTCTGGCAGATGCTCGACGACGCTGGGCATGGGCGCTTACGTTGGTTGAACCTCGATACGGGCGGCGCCCGCACGTACGACCTCACGCGCTCGGGTGTGCTCGAGTTCCCGTACCCGGATCCAGCGACCGCCCCGGCGGAGGGGGCGTGGATGCGGGCGTTGTTCCGGATGCCCGAGGGGCGCGAGATCCCGCGGCTACCGCCTGTCTCGCACTTCATGCTGAACACCGTCGATGGTGTGAACCTGCACGCGTTCCGGATGGAGAAGTTCTCGGGGCTCGGCATCCCGCACCAGACTGTGCAGCTGCGCCGGCACCCGGTGTTCTTGCACCAGGAGGAGGTCGATCACGCGTCGTACACGCACCCGGATCGGTTCGCCGATCTCCGGCTGTACGTGACCGAAGAAGACGGCGAGCGGCGCGAATGGCGCAAAGCGCCCGGGAATACCCTGCTGTCGGCGACCAAGGACGATCGCGTGTTCGTGGTCGACGCGGTCGAGGGCACGCTCACGTTCGGCAACGGCATCCCGGGCCGCCTCGCCCCGGTCGGCAGCTACAACATCGCGGTCGAGGTGTACCACACGGTCCCGGGTGACGTCGGCAACGTCGCGGCCGGGGAGGTGGAGGTGTGCGAGGGCTTCAACGACCTCGCGACCGTCGCGAACCTGTTGCCGGGCACCGGCGGTCGTAACGCCGAGACGATCGAGGAGATCATCAGGCGCGCGCCGAGCGTGCTCACCAGCCGAGACCGCGCCGTCACGCGCTCGGACTTCGAGGTGATCGCCAAAGAGGCGAGCGGCGAGGTGGCCCGCGCGGCGTGTGACGGTCGGCTCGGCCCCGACGGCATCGTCGAGGTGGTCGTGCTGCCGCAGAAGCGCGAGGGCGAAAAGATCCCCGACCCGTTCTTGTCGGCTGGGCTCAAAGACCACGTCCAACGCTACGTCTCGAAGCGGTGTCTGGTGAACGTGACGCCGGAGGTGCGGCTCGCGACGTTCACGCCTGTCGACGTGTTGGTGACGCTGCGGGTGCGCCCGCACGCGAACGTGCTGACGGTGCGTTCCCGGGCCGAGGCGTGGGTCGAGCGCTTCCTGGACGCCTACGTCGGCGGGCTCGACGGCGGCGGCTGGCCGTTCCGCGGCACGCTGTACGCGCAGGATTTCGGAAGGTTGGTCGGGGATATCTCGGAGGTGCGACACGTCGTCGAGGTCCGCATGTTCGACGTGACGGGTGAGCCCGAGCGCGGCCCGCCGGGGTGGGAGACCGGGCAAGGCGTGGACCTGTTGGTGCTCGATCGCACCGATCTGTTCGTCTTGCGGCGGGTTCGCGCGCAAATCGAAGGCCTGGGGGACGTGTGAGGCGTCGCCGGCTGCTCACCAAACGCGGAGACCCAGGCGGGACGGCCATCGTCGTGCGCCAGCAGTCGAGCGACCTGCGTTACCTGCTGCGGGTCGTCGAGATCCAGTTCCCGGTGCGCTCGGCGCGTCAGTACTTGCAGCGCAACATGGGGCAGCCGGTCTCGGTCCGGCTCGTGGAGGCGCGGCGCGGCGAGGCGGTCGGCATGGTGCGCGCCGTCGAGGTCCAGCACGCCAACAGCGGCGAGCGCACCTGGATCACGGTCGAGCGGCTGCTCCCGAGCGGGGAGCCGGCGAGCTTCTTCGTGCCCGACCACCTCGTGACGCTGCGGTCGAGCGTCTCCGGGGCGGCGTCGCGGACCGAGGCGTTGAGCCTCGAGGATCGGGTGGTCCTGCACGTGCCGGTGCGCGGGTACTTGCGCTACTTGCCGTCGGTGTTCCAAGGCGATGGCCCGGTTTCGGCGCGGGAGATCACCCGGAGCCGCGACAGCGCGTTGCAGCGTTGGGGGTCGGGCCTGCCCGAGGAGCACGGGGTCGACGTCGAGCTGGACGAGGACCCGATGCGCCGGTTCTTGTTCGTGTTTCAGCACGTGATGACGACCCTGACCGACACCATCGATCGGCTCGCCGACCTGACGGACCCGGTCACGTGTGATCCCAAGTTCTTGCCGTGGTTGTCGTCGTGGGTCGGCTTCGACCTCGACGAGTCGTTGCCGGTCAACCAGCAGCGTGAGCTGGTGCGGCGGGCGATCTTGTTGTTCCGCACCCGCGGGACCCGGCGGGGCATCGAGGAGATGGTCCGGGTGCTCACCAGCGCGCCCGTCCGGATCGAAGAGCGCGTGGTGCCGCGCGGCGCCGTGCTCGGCAAGTGCACGCTGATCGGTGGCCGTGACGTCGTCGAGCGGTACTGGCGCGACGAGCCGGTGGGTTGTTTCCTGGGCGGGTCGACGTCCCAGCGCGCGCCGACGTCGTCGTTCTCGTTGGTGCTGGAGCCGCGTGAGCGGTTCCGCGACCGGTTCGGCGAGCGGGCCGCCGGGACGTTGCGTCAGATCGTGGACGTGGTGAGTCGGGAGCGCCCGGTCCACCTGCTGTTCGTGGTGCACTTCGATCGTCGTCGGGCGACGTAGAGAGGTTGATCGATGTCGTTTCCCCATCCGCTGCGTCGGCTGAACCCGTTCGAAGGGCTGTGCCTGACCGCCTCGGATCTGCTGGACGAGCAGACGTACCATCGCCGCTCGCTGCAGCGGCACGCGGTGTTCCTCAACGGCTACGGCATCGTGCAGGGGTTGCACGTCGAGCTGGAGCAGCAGCGTAAGCAATACACCGCGGTGCTCAAGGCCGGGTACGGGATCACGCCGCTGGGGCAGGGCGTGCACCTCCCGAACGACGTGCGCATCCCGCTGACGGTCCCGAAGCAAGACGGCGAGTACATGCTGTGGCTGTTCCACGTCGAGCAGCCCGACGCGGACGCGATGCGCACGGTGTTCGACACCGCGGACACGCGCGAAGGGCGCGTCATCGAGACCGCGGCGCCGCGGATGCACGCCGCCGACGAAGAGTTCGAAGACGGCGTTGCTTTGTGTCGGATCACCGTGCGGTTGGGGCGCATGGTCCAGGCCCCGCTGCCGGTGCCTCGCGCGGGTCGGCAGGTGCGCGCGTCCGAGTCGTACCTCAAGCCGCGGGTGCTCGACTTCCTCCGATTGTCCAAGAAGGTCCTTCAGAACCTGTTCCGGACCCGCACGGTCGGGGAGATCTCGATCGGCGCGCTGGGCTTGTACTCGGCGGTGGCGTCCGCGGAGATGGTGCTGTTGGAGGAGGGCACGTCGGACCGGGTGCTGTACCGCCTGGCTGGCGCGTTGATTCAATACAGTCACGACTTCTTCCACCCGCTGCCGCCGTCGACCGAGCGCATCGGGCAGTACACCGAGTTCTTGCGGCGCGTGCACGCCGAGGTCCCCGGGCCCGACCAGGGGGATGAGACCTGGCTGAAGTGGTTCCAATCGTTCGAACGGCTCATTCAGCCTCTTCAGCGCATCAGCGACGAGCTCGAGTCGACCATCGAAGCCGAGCGCTAGCCGATGGCGAGCGCGCCGGACGCTGGCACCGTCGCGGTTCGGGTCCAGGTCATCGACGTGGTCCCGCTCGCGTTGGATCTGGTGATCCCGAACTACCTCCCGGCGCGCGACCTGACCCAGCGTATCGCCGTGGACGCGCAGCTCGGCGCGTATCGTGGAGACGGCACCCGGCGTGGGTTTCAGCTGCGCGCGCGCGGGCGGGTGCTCGCCGACGACGAGCGGCTGGTCGATCTCGGGGTCGGCAACGGGGAGCTGCTGCAGCTCCTTCCGGAGCCGCCGGACAACCACGTCGTCGAGCGGGAGCCCGAGTACCCGATCACCCACCCCTACGTCGGCGCCGGGTGGGGCAACGTGCTGTCCGGGTTGTTGTTGTTGTCGTTGTGGACGGCCGGGTGGGCGGTGGCGCTCACCGCGATCCCGTCGTTGTTGTTGTCGTGGGGGGGGACGGCGCGCGTCGCGGTGCTCGGTGTGCTGCCAGCGCTCGGGTTGGCGTTGCTGGCGACGAGCTTCGCCCGTCATTTGTTGGGCGGCGACGGAAAGCGCTGGGTGATCCCGGTGCTGGGGTTGGCGGTGTTCGCGCCGCTGGTGGTCGTCGCGGTCGTGCCGGCGGCGCTCATGGGGGTCGCGCCGGGCGCGCTCGCGGTCGCGGTCGGGTTGGCCGCTGGCGCTGGCATCTTCGGCGTGATGCTCGGTTGGTTGGCGTGGTACGGGGCGGTCGAGCCGCTGCCGCCGCCCAAGGTCGCGGTCAGCGGCGCGGTCGGCCCGGCGGTGGTGACGGTGCCGTGCGCGATCTGCGGGGGCCCGGTCACCCCGGACGTGCTCGCTGGCTGCCGGTTCGGGTGCGGGCGGGCGTTCCACGTCGGCTGCATCAAGGCGCGCGAGTCGGTGTCGACGGGCTCGGCGTGCGCGGTGTGTGGGTTTCAGCCCGGGTGACGCGCGAAGGAATGGCGGGCGCGGGCGCGCGTAGGAGCGGCCGGGAGGCGCCATGGTCGAACGAGTGACGTCGCGTTGGATGGTCGTGATCGGCGGGGTCTCTACGCTCCTGGTCGTGCCCGGCATCGTCGGTGGGGTCGTGGGCGGCCAGCCGTTCGCGACGGTGATCTCGAGCGTGGTCGCGGTGATCTTGGTCGCCGCGCTGTCGATCTTCTCGGCGCTGTCGCTCGAGGTCGACGCGGGCGGCCTGCACGCGGCGTGGTCGTTCGGGTTGTTCCCGGTGCGCGTCGCACGGGCGGACATCGCCAAGGTCGAGGCCGCACCCTACCAGCTTCGTGAGTTCCTGGGGTGGGGGCTCCGTTTCTCGTTGGGCGGCGCCAAGGCGTACAGCGTCATCGGCGTGCCGGGTTCGCTCCGGGTGACCACCCGGTCGGGCGCGACCTGG
>CAIUDO010000939.1 GCA_903897935.1 uncultured Pseudomonadota bacterium | reverse complement strand
GCGTGGAGCGGTGCGCGATCACCCGGAGTCCCCGGGTCCTAACGACCACGGCGGTCAGGAGCGGGCACCACGCCGGTACTCCTCATGCGACACGTCGCCGAGCAGTTCCCCGATGAGCTTGCGGTCGTTGGACTTCTGATGGTCCAAATGAGGCCGGCGCTGGCGGCGAAGGCAGTGTAGCTGACCTTCGCCCGACGGGTGGCGACCTCAACGAGCACGGCGCGAGAGCGGATGATGTGGTCCTCGTCCGACGTCGGAACATGCCCAACATGGTCCCACCGCGCGTCCGTTGTCCGACGTCAGAACATGCCCAACATGCCCGGGTCGCGTGGGTGGACGTCTACCGGGCTGGCAGCCTGAAGGGCATTTAGGTGCGATGACGCGCGTTGACTACGCGTCCGCTGGTTGCTCGCTGCTGACCGCCAACAAGACGTCCCCTTGCCGCACCGCGTCCCCGACGGCGACGCGCACCGCCGCGACCACGCCGTCCTCCGGCGCCCGCACCGCCTGCTCCATCTTCATCGCCTCGATGACGACCAGCACGTCGCCCGCCCGCACCGCGTCGCCGACCGCCACCTTGACCGCCACCACCGTGCCGGGCGTCGACGCGGCCAGCGATCCAGGATCCAGGACCGCGGTGACCGGGGCCGGGAAACGTGGAACGAGCTGCACCATCGACTCGGCGTCGCCGTGGTGTATGTACACCGTGGCGCCGTCCTCGAACGGCTCGGCGGACGCGACGACCCGCACCGTCCTCCCGACACCGTCGACCTCGATCCGCAACAGGTCGCCGACCGGGGCCTCGACGTCGACCCGCACCGCAGGGGCGTCCCCAACCATGACCTCGAGCACGCCCGCGCCCCCGGCGCGCCGCCACCGCACCACGACCTCCTCGGGACCGGTGCGCCAGCGGTCTTCTTGCCACCGCGGCCCGTCGACACGAAACCCGATCAGCTCGTCGGGCAGCGCACCACGAGCACGACGGGACGCGAACGCCCACGCCGTCGCCACCAACGCGCCCTCGTGCAGCCCCAGCGGCGGTGGGCGCGGGAGCGATCGACGCTCCAAGAAACCTGTATCGAGCGACCCTCCCAGGAAGTCCTCGTCGGCGACGATCTGACGCAGCAGCGGCGCGTTGGTCGACAGCCCAGGCACCCACGCGCGCGTCACCGCGCGCGACAAGCGCCGGATGGCCTGCGCACGGTCGTCACCGTACGCGATGATCTTGGCGACCATCGAGTCGTAGTGCGGCGTGACCTCCCCGCCGTGGGTCAGGCCCGCGTCGACCCGAACGCCAGCGGCGACCGGCACGTCGACCCGGAGCGCGGTGCCGATCGACGGCGCGCCCCCCTTCATGCTGTCCACTGCGCACAGCCGCGCCTCGATCGCGTGCCCGACCGGCGCCCACCCACCCGGCGGGGGTGCTGGCAGCGGGCGCCCCTCCGCCACCGCGATCTGCCACGCAACGAGGTCGAGGCCGAGCACGAGCTCGGTCACCGGGTGCTCGACCTGCAGGCGCGCGTTCATCTCCAAGAACCAGAACGAACCGTCGGGCTCGAGCAAGAACTCCGCGGTGCCCGCCCCGACGTACCCGGCGGCGCTCGCGATCGCGACGGCGGCCGCGCCCAGCCGCTCACGCAGCGCCGGCGACACCGCCGGAGATGGCGCTTCTTCAATGATCTTCTGGTGCCGTCGCTGAATAGAGCACTCACGCTCACCGAGGTGCACGACCGTCCCGTAGGCGTCGCCGAACACCTGCACCTCGACGTGCCGCGGGGTGACCGCGCGCCGCTCCAGCAACAGCCCGTCGTCCCCGAACGCCGCCGCCGCCTCCCGCCGCGCGGAGATCAAGGCGTCGGGCAGCGCGTCGGGAGCGGTCACGACCCGAATTCCCCGCCCCCCACCGCCCGCGACCGCCTTCACCAGCAGCGGGAAGCCGATCCCAGGGGCGGCCGCGATCAAGGCGTCGTCGGTGCCCGGCGGGCAGCCCGGGAGCACGGGCACCCCGACCCGCTCGGCCAACGCGCGCGCCGCCGCTTTGTCGCCTGCCGCCCGCATCGCACGCGCCGGCGGACCAATCCAGGTCAGGCCGGCAGCGACCACCGCCTCGGCGAACTCGGGCCGCTCCGACAAGAAGCCGTACCCAGGGTGAACGGCGTCACACGCGCCGCGACGCGCGGCGTCGAGCAGCGCCGGGATCGAGAGGTACGGAGATCCCGACGTGTCCGGCAGCACGACGACCCGGTCGGCGAGGCGCGCGGCCGGCGACCCCCGATCGACGCTCGACGCCGCCAAGACCGCGCTGATCCCAAGATCATGGCACGTACGGATCACGCGGCAGGCGATCTCTCCGCGGTTGGCGATCAACACGGTGCGAATCGAGCGCATCATGGCCTCAGTGACGGAACGTGCCCCACGACGAGGTCCCGGCGAACGGGCTGTCGTGGATGACCGACAAGGCGAGCCGAAGCACCGCCCGGGTGTCGCGCGGATCGATGACGCCGTCGTCGAACAGACGACCGGTCGCCGCCCACGCGGTCGACTCGTGCTCGACCTTCCCGGCGAGCATCTGCTTCATGGCCGCGAGCTCGGCCTCGTTCACCTCTTGACCACGCTTGGCCGCCGCTTCGCGCTTGACGAGGTCCAGCACGCCGGCGAGCTGGTCGGGCCCCATCACGGCGAGCCGGTGGTTCGGCCACGTGAACAAGAAGCGCGGGCGGTACGCGCGCCCCATCATCGCGTAGTTGCCTGCCCCGTACGACCCGCCGATCATCAAGGTGATCGCGGGTACCGTGCTGTTCGAGACCGCGTTGACCAGCTTGGCGCCCGCGCGGATGATGCCGCCTTCTTCTGCCGCGCGCCCGACCATGAACCCGCTGATGTTCTGCAAGAACAACAACGGGGTGTCGGACTGGTTGCACAACATCACGAACTGAGCGCCCTTCTCGGCCGAGTCGGCGTGCAGCACGCCGTTGTTGCCGAGCACGCCCACCCGGTAGCCACCGATCTCAGCGAACCCGCACACCAAGGTGGTCCCGTACTCGGGCTTGAACTCCGAGAAACGACTTCCATCAACGATCCTGGTGATGACTTCCCGGCAGTCGAACGGCACCCGCACGTCCGCGCTGACGACCCCGAGCAGCTCCTCGGGGTCGTAGCGGGGCGGCTCCCCCGCGCCCGTCGGGGCCCGCGCAGGCGCCCGCGGCCCGAGGTTGTGGATCAGGGACCGACCCAGCCGGATCGCGTCTCGCTCGTCGACCGCGAGGTAGTCCGAAACCCCCGACGTGCGGCTGTGCATCGCCGCCCCGCCCAGCGCCTCGTCGTCCACCACCTCGCCGAGCGCCATCTTCACGAGCGGCGGCCCCGCGAGGTACATGTAGGCTTGGTCCTGGACCATGACGACATAGTCGCTCATTCCAGGAATATACGCGCCACCCGCGGTGCACGACCCGAACACCAACGAGATGGTCGGCAGCCCGTCGCGGCTCCGCTGGGCGATGTGGCGGAAGCCGGCGCCGCCCGGCACGAAGATGTCGGCCTGGTTCGGCAGGTCCGCGCCAGCGCTCTCGATACAATGCACGGTCGGTAGCTGATTCTCGGCGGCGATCTCGGAGACCCGAGTGGACTTCGCGAGGCCGATCGGGGTGATCGCGCCGCCCTGGACGGTCGCTTCGCTCGCGCTCACCATCACCCAGCGCCCCTCGACCCGCCCGATGCCCGCGATGACCGCGCCCCCCGGCACCGTGCCCGGCAGGTGGACGCCCGCGAGCGGGCACACCTCCAAGAACGGGCTGTCGCGGTCCAGCAGGAGCTCGACGCGCTCGCGCGGGAGCAGCTTCCCTCGCTCTTTATGGCGCGCGACGTACCGCTCGCCTCCCCCGGCGGCGGCCTTCGCGAGGTGCTTACGCAGCGTCGCGACCCCCGCGAGGTTCGCGGCGCGGTTCTGCAAGAACGTCTCGTCTTTCGGGTCGACCCGGCTGGTCAGGAGCTGCACGTGGCCTCCGCCAGCCCGTACGCGGCGCGGGCTTGAGTGATCGTCGCCGGCTCGCGCCCGGCAGCGCGGACCCGCGCGACCAACGCGTCGACGAGGGCGCCGTTGTGGGGCGCCTTGCTCCCGTCCGGCAGGTAGAACGTGTCTTCGAGCCCGGTGCGCACGTCTCCCCCGAGCCGCGCGCAGGCGTCGTGCACCGCCCACACCTCCTCGCGCCCGATCGCGATGGTCTGGAAGTGGGCGCCAGCGGGCAGCTGCTCGACGAGCAGCGGGAGCCACCGCGGGTCGGCCGGCATGCCCGACGCCACGCCCATCACGAACGAGACGTGGACCGGGTCGCGGAGCAGGCCGACGCCCTTGAACATCGCGACAGACCGTACGATCCCGGTGTCGAAGCACTCGTTCTCAGGCACAATCCCGAGCCGGTCCATCGCCGCCAGCATGCGCTCGATCTTGTCCACGGGGTTGTCGAACAGCATCGGGGGCCACGCCCACCGGCCGTCGGCCCGCTGCTTCAGGTAGTTCAACGAGCCCGCGTTCAGCGCGGCGATCTCGGGACGAACGGCCTCCAGCACCGCGATCGGGCCGGAGACGTCGGGCCCGACGACGCCGGTGGTCGCGTTGATGAGCAGCCCCGGCACCTCGGCGCGGATGGCGTCGACGACGGCGCCGGCGACGACCGGATCCCACGACGGCAGGTGCCCCAACCCCGCCTCCTGGCGGCGGAAGTGCAGGTGGACCACGGTGGCGCCGGCGTCCCACACGCGGCGCGCCTCCAGCGCCATCTGCTCGGGCGTGACCGGCACGGGGAAGCGCCCGGGATCGGTGAGCACCCCGGTGAGCGCGGCGGTGACGACGGCAGGCCCCACGAACCCTCCAGAGGCCTACAGCCTACCATACGCTACCGTATTGTAGCAACGCGGGCTGGCCGGTCGCCCGCGACCAAGGCTGCGAGCCCGTCGAGCACCCGGGGCGCCTCGATGCCCGCCGGCGGGACGTGCACGAACACGACCGGTAGCTGGGGCAGGCCGAGCGAGACCTCGTACAACCACGCGTTGCACACGTAGGTGCCCGCGTCGTCGGACAGCGCGGCGCCCATCGCCGAGGCGAGCGTGGCG
>CAIUDO010000938.1 GCA_903897935.1 uncultured Pseudomonadota bacterium | reverse complement strand
GCCGCCGCCCGCCGCCGCGAGGGCCAACACCACCAGACCGAAGTCGGCGGCGGCCGCCGTGAACGGCGCCACCGCCAGCGCCAGCGGCGCGCCGACGAGCACGATCACCACCGCGGCGATTCGCGGCGCTGGCCAGCGCTCCAACCCCTCGATCCAATCTGACACGCGCACGCTCCCCGCCCGCATTAATGTACGCCACGCGCCGTAGCGGCGGACGCCCAACGGCACAACGGAGGACGACCCCATGGGGATCTGGGACACGCTCAAGCAGCACGCCGGTGCACAGTTCCTCGAGCTCATCCAGTGGACCGACGACACGCGCGACACCATCGTGTATCGCTTCCCGGTCTTCAACCAGGCGATCACCGACAAGAGCAAGCTCGTCGTGCGCGAGGGCCAGGCCGCCGTCTTCGTCTCCGAGGGCAAACTGTCGGACGTGTTCGGGCCGGGCACCTACACGCTCGACACGCGGAACACGCCGATTCTCTCATTCTTCACGTCGATCGCGTACAGCCTGAACTACCCGTACAAAGGCGACATCTACTTCATCACCACCCGGCAGTTCACCGAGTCCCCGTGGGGCACGCCGAACCCGATCGTGATGCGCGACGCCGAGTTCGGCATGATCCGCCTGCGCGGTCACGGCGTGTATAGCTACCGGATCACCGATCCGGCCGCGTTCATCCGTCAGGTCGTCGGCACGGACGGCTTGTTCACCACGTCCGAGATCAACGGTCAGCTCAAGCGGAAGCTCGTCGCCGCGGTGGCCGACACCATCGGGCAGGCGCGCATCCCGATCCTCGATCTGGCCGCCAAGTACATGGACTTCGGCGACGAGGTGCGCGACCGCATCAACCCGACCTTCCAGCAGTCGTATGGCGTGACGATCACCGACTTCACGATCGTGAACCTCACGCTGCCCGAAGAGGTCGAGAAGGCGCTCGACACGCGCACGAAGATGGGCGTGCTCGGCGATCTCGGCGCGTACACGCAGCTCAAGGCCGCCGAGGCGATCGGCACCGCCGCCGCGAACCCCGGCATGGCCGGCGCCGCGATGGGCATGGGGCTCGGCTTCGGCATGGGCAACACGATGGGCGCCACCATGGCGTCCGCCGCGGCGAGCCCCGGCGTGTTCAACCCGCAGACCGGCCTCGGCGGCGCCGCCCCCGCGCCCCCGCCGCCGCCCCCGCTCGCGCCCAAGTTCCACTACGCCGGGCCGTCCGGTCAGGCCGAGCTCTCGCTGGACGACGTCGTGCGCCGGGTCACGGCGGATCGCACGGCCAACCACATGGTGTGGGCGGCGGGTTGGGCCGGTTGGAAGGCCTGGGCCGACGTCCCGGAGATCGCCGGCCGCGTACCCCCGGTCCCGGCCGCGCCGCCCGTGCCGAACGTCTCGTTCCACTACCACGGGCCCGGTGGCTCGGGTGAGAAGACCCTCGCCGAGGTGCTCGACCTGCTGCGGCGCGACCCAAGCGGTGCGCACGTGCTGTGGAAGGCCGGGTTCGACGGCTGGAAGCCCGCGCGTGACGTCGACGAGGTGCGCGCCGCGCTCGCCTCGGTCCCCCCGCCGCCCCCGGCCCCGCCCCCGCTCCGTTGATCGTCCGTCGAGGTCCTCGCCATGGCAGAGCAGAGGTTTCCGTGTCCGAGCTGCGGCGCCAGCCTCGCGTGGTCGCCCGGGCGCGGCTTGGAGTGCGCGGCCTGCGGCTACACCGGTGAGGTGACGGATCCCGGTGGAGCCGGCATCATCCGTGAGTATCGGCTGGACCGCGCCGCGATTGACGCGGCCCGCGGGTGGGGCACCGCGCTCAAGGCGGTGCGCTGCGGCGCGTGCAGCGCGGTCAGCGAGATCCCGCCCGATCTGCAAGCGTCGAGCTGCGCGTTCTGCGGGGCACCGCAGGTGCACGACCTCCCGGTCGACGAGGCGCTCATCCGCCCCGAGTCGGTCTTGCCGTTCCAGATCGATCGCAATGAGGCGGTCCGCCGCTTCCGAGGCTGGTTGAGCGGCTTGTGGTTCCGCCCGTCCGCGCTCAAGTCGGCCGCCCAGATCGAGTCGATCGCCGGGGTCTACGTGCCCGCGTGGACGTTCGACGCCCAGGCGTCGTCGCAATGGACGGCAGAGGCCGGCTATCACTACCAAGAGCAAGAGACGTACACCGAGGTGGTCGACGGCAAGCGCGAGCAAAAGACGCGCACCGTCACGAAGACCCGATGGCAGCCGGCGAGCGGCAGCCACGCCTTCTTCTACGACGACTGGGTCGTGCAGGCGTCCGCCGGCCTCGATCAAGCGGCCGTCAAGGGCCTGCAGCCGTTCGACCTGAAGAAGCTCGTCCCGTACGACGCCAAGTTCCTCGCTGGCTTCCGCGCGGAGCGGTACGCGGTCGACCTCGAGGCCGGCTGGAAGGTCGCGCAGACGGAGATCGGCTCCGCCGAGAAGCAAGCGTGCGCCGCCGAGGTGCCCGGCGACACCCACCGCAACCTGCACGTGCACACCACCCTCGACGACGTCCGGTTCAAGCACATGCTGCTGCCGGTCTGGATCGCGGCCTATCGGTACGACGGCAAGGCCTACCGGTACCTGGTGAACGGCGAGACCGGCAAAGCCAACGGCGACGCCCCGATCTCGTGGGCGAAGGTCGCGGCGTTCGTGCTCGCGATCCTCGTGTTCCTCGCCACCGTGCTGGGCGCCCTCGCCACGATCCAGACGCTCACGCAGTCCTGATCGGCTGCCGGGTCAGCCGCTGCGCGGGAGCTGGTCGCCCAGCACACGCTCATCACCGACCCGGCGTGTCCACCGGCGACGATCCAGCCACTCGAGCAGCGGGATCGCGGTCTTACGCGACAGCCCGAACAGCTCCTTGAGGTCAGCCGTGGTGAGCACGGACTGCGCCGCGAAGTGCCGGTCCAACGCCGCGGCGACGCCGTCGACCGCCGACGGCACCACCCAGCCGATGCCCGACAGCTCCACCACCTTGCCAGCGCCTTCCAGGAGGTGCACCAGCGCGACCGCGTCCGGCGTGGCCGCGCGCTCGACCACGGCCTTCGTCGTCATGCCGACCAGCCCGGACTCGACGATCGCGGCGAGGATGGCGCCCTGGGCCGCCTCCTGCGCGCTGGTGAGCCGCACCGCGAAGTCGGCGCGCCGCACGAGCGGCCCGCTCACGACGACCTGATCCGCCAGGACCAACCGCTCGATCACTCCGTCGCGCACCTTGTCGGTGACCGCCGCCAACATCCCGCCCTTGAGCTCGCGCCGGTTCGCGCCGGGCACCAGCGGGTGCTCCAGGTGGTACGCCGATAACGCCGCGAGCATCAGCGCCTCGAGGCGCGCGACCAACGCCGCGCCAAGCACCCGATCACCCACCATGACGCCCGGGTCTCCGCTGCCCGCCGGCCGAACCGCCAGGCGATCCGCCCACTCCGCGGGCGCGAACCCCGCCGGACCCGCCCGCTCCAGCCACACCGCCACGTCGCCCCCCGCGAGCCGCGTGATGGCGTCGCCGACCTCGACGCGGTCGCGCTTACGCATCCGGGGCGCCCACGGGTCGACCACCACGCCGCCGCCGAGCGTCTCTTCGGGGGACGGGCGCCGGAGCACGAACCGGTCGCCGGGTAAGCACGGGAGCGGCGCGTCGAGCCGAAGTTGGCCCGAGACCGTGGTTCCGGGCTCGACCTCCTCGAGGTCCGCGGCGACGTGCAGGTAGCCGAGCGCCTCACCCGTGCCGAGCAGCGCCCGGACCGGGGCGCCGTCTTCGATCGGCGCGCTGCCCGCGAGGTGCCGATACGTGACGTCGATGACGTGCGGGCACGGCAGCGCGCCCCCCGCGACCACCGTGCCGCGCGGGACCTCGTCGCGCTCGATGCCCGCGAGGTTGATGGCGGCTCGAAACCCGGCGCGCACCTCGCTGACCGCGGCGCCGTGCACGTGGATGCCGCGGACGCGCGCCGACTCCCCGTCCGGGTACAACGTGACCAACGAGCCGTCGGTGAGCGCGCCCGACCACACCGTCCCGGTGACGACGGTGCCGAACCCGGGCCGCACGAAGCCGCGGTCGACCGGCATCCGGAACACCCCCTGCCGGCCGCGCTCGGCGCGGGTGAACGTGCTCAGCACGGCGACCAGCGTGTCCAGACCGGCGCCGGTGACGGCGCTGCACGGCACGATCGGCGCCCCCTCCAGGAACGTGCCGCGCACGGTGTCGCGCACGTCCTCCGTCGCGAGCTCGATCATCTCGTCGTCGACGAGGTCACACATCGTGAGCACGACGCACCCGGCGCGCACGCCGAGCAGGTCGAGGATCGCGAGGTGCTCGCGGGTCTGCGGCATCGCCCCTTCCGACGCCGACACACACAGCACGACGGCGTCGATGCCGCCGGCGCCGGCCACCATCGTGCGCACGAGCCGCTCGTGACCCGGCACGTCGATCCACCCGACCCGACGCCCATCCGGGAGGTCCTGGTGCGTAAAGCCCAGGGTGATCGTGATGCCGCGCTTCTTCTCCTCCGGCAGACGGTCGAGCCGAGCCCCCGGGTCCACCCCCGGACGGCCGCTCGTGAGCGCCTTGACCAACGAGGTCTTGCCGTGATCGATGTGCCCAGCGGTGCCTACGACGAGCTCGGTGACCGCGCTCACGCGGCCCCCTCGTGCGTCAGGCGCGCGAACACGTCTTCCAGGTCGCTCCGCACCGAGCTGAGCTCGACGATGACGTGCCCAGCGTCTACCGCCCAGCGGAAGATGGCCTCGCGGACGTCGCCGTCGGCGTGCACCACGAACCGGTGCGCCTCGTCGAGCGGCGCGGCGCGGTCGACGTGGCGCACCCCGGCCACCAACGACAACGACGCGTGCAGCTCGGCGTCGACCGTCTTGACCTTGCTGCGACCGAGCCCCACGGTGACGCGGTGCCCCGCCCCGCCCGCCGCGACGACCGCCGTGGTGGCCTCGTCCGCGACCAGCGTGCCCTGATGGATGAGCAGCACCCGGTCGCACGTCGCTTCGACCTCGCGCAGGATGTGCGTGGACAAGACGACGGTGCGCGTCCGCCCGATGCTGCGCACGAGGTCGCGGATCTCGCGGATCTGATTCGGATCCAGGCCGTTCGTCGGCTCGTCGAGGATCAGCAGGCGAGGCTCGTGGACGAGGGCCTGGGCGAGCCCCACGCGCTGCCGGAACCCCTTGGACAACGTGCCGATGCGCTGATCCATCCGGGCCTCGAGGCCACACTCGTGGGCGACCCGCTCGATGCCGCGCGCGCGCTCGGCGTCGCCCAGCCCACGCACCCGCGCGACGAACTCCAGGTACGCGCGGACCTTCATCTCCCCGTAGACGGGCGCCGACTCCGGCAGGTAGCCGAGGTGGCGCCGCGCCTCGAGCGGATCGTCGAGCACGTCGACGCCGCAGACCCGCGCGGTCCCTCCGGTCGGCGCGAGCCACCCGGTCAGGATCTTCATGGTGGTGGACTTCCCGGCGCCGTTCGGCCCGAGCAACCCCACGATCTGGCCGGCGCGGATCTGGAACGACACGCCCTTGAGCGCCTCGAACGCGCCATACGACCTGCGCAGCCCGTCGACTTCGACGACGTCCACCGGCACCCCGGCGCTGACCTATGTCCGCGCCGGGGTCGTGTCGAGGTCGCGATTCCCTCCGCCGCGCGCTACAATGCGCGCCCTGGAGCCGACATGCGGTACGTGTTCAGTTTGTGCCTGCTCGCGACCGGGTGCACCCGGTACGGCATCATCGAGCTTGGAGCCTCGGAGACGGGCCTGGTCACCAGCGGTCCCACCGGGGAGACCGAGACGGAGTTCGTCCCGCCCGACGCGGACACCGACACGGACACGGACTCCGACACCGACTCCGACTCCGATACCGACGTCGACACCGAAGACTTCTCGATGTACGACGGCGCTACGCTGCGCATCGTCGAGCCGGCGTCCGGCGACTTCGTCGCGTGGGGCGAGCCGCACGACTTCGTCGCCGAGCTGCGCGACCCGAGCGGCGCCCTGCTCGAGTACAGCGAGGTCCGCTGGGGCTCCAACCAGGACGTGTTGTGGGTGCCCGTCGGGATGTCGTTCGAAGACGACGCGCTCGACGTCGGCTTGCACGACCTCACGGCCGAGGTCGACTTGCCGAACGGCGACCGCCTCGCCCACACGATCGGCGGCGTGTTGGTGCAGAGCCCGTACGCTGGGACCTACACCGGGTTGTTCAACGCCACGATCACCACGGCTGACCTGCCGGTCGCGTGCTCGGGCGTCGCTACCCTGGTGGTCGACCCGTACGGCGAGCTCGCACAAGGCGACGCGGCGTGCGTCGTCAACCTGCTCGGCTTCGAGACCGAGCTCGCGTTCGTGTTCGATCTCACCAACGACTTCGACACCGTTGGCGGAACCTCTTCGGTCGACATCCTCGGCCTGTTCGAGTTCCCGTTCGACGCGGCGGGCACGTGCGACCCAGACGACGGCACGATGTCGTTCGCGTTCGCCGGTGACTTCGACTGGTTGCTGCTCGACGGCACCGTCGACGTCGAGCGAATCAGCCTGGACGCCGGGCTCTGAGGGCCGCCGCCGCGCTCGTCGTGCTCCTGTGCGGCGGCTGCGCGAGCCACCGGCTCGTCGCGCTCGAGAACCAGGTCCTGCACGATCAGGTCGCGGAGCAGCACCGGCGCTTGCTCGTCATGCAGGACACGGTGCCCAACCCGGAAGACTTCGTGCGCCGCCCCGGGCTCGAGGACGTCCATCGTTTCTTGGACCGGGCCGGGTTTCGCCACGCGTGGTCGCCCGATCAGGGCCGGATCACGTTCGATTACGCCGGACGAAACACCACGTTTCACGTGCAGCTCCGCGTCCTCGACGACGTCTTGTTCATCGGGACGGGGGCGTGGTTCGGGCTGCACGAGGTGGTCGGCACCGAGGCGATGGTGAGCTTGCTCGCGACCGTCGCGACGGCCAACTATGAGCTTCTGCTCGGCAAAATTCAGCTCGACCCGTCGTCGGGAGAGATCATCTTGTCGGTCGAGGTCCCGATGCGCGACGGCCTCGGATACGACACCCTCGTGTTCGCCGTCGAGCGTCTCTGCCAGAGCGCCGACGCCCGCCACCCCGACCTCGTGCGCGCCGCCGCCGGTCGGGGCCTCTGACCGCAGGAGCCTCGTTGGCCGACCCGAACGATCGCTGGCCCGACAACGTGCCCGGGCGCTTCTACGTCGACCGGCAGTGCATCTTGTGCTCGGTGTGCTCCGACGCCGCGCCAGCGAACTTCCACCGGTCGCGCGACGAGGACCACGACGTCGTCTACAAGCAGCCGGAGACGCCGGAAGAAGAGGAGCGCTGCTACGAAGCGATGGACCACTGCCCGGTCGAGGCGATCGGCGACGACGGGTAGCGCCGCGCTATGAGGCGCGGGGGCTCCGTTGTACCTGCTCAGCCTGCTCGCGTGCGCGCCCGACGTGCGCGCCATCATCGACGCCGACCGGCCCGAACACTACTTTGACCTTCCGTTCCCGTCCGACGAGCACCACCTCGTCGACGGTCGGCCCAACCTCACCGGGTACCCGCTCGCCGAGCCGCCGCTCACCGCCGACCTCGAAGGCGGGTGGGCCGCGCGGCTGCAGACGGCGACGACCGGCTTCTCGAACAACGGCGCCGCGTACCTCCGGTTCGACGGCCCGCTCGACCTGCCCTCGCAGACGAGCGGCACCCCGGACGACCCCGTCGTGATGGTGTCGCTCGACGGCGACGCCGAGCTGCTGCCCCTGGAGGTGCGGTTCATCGACGACGCCGGCGACGACCCGCACTGGGGCGACCACACGCTCGCGGTCGCGCCCGCGCTCGGGCACCCACCGCGCTCGGGGGGTCGGTACGCCGTCGTGGTGCGGAAGGCCGCCGGGGCCGCGCCCCCCAAGGGTTGGGACGCGCCCGACGAGGTCCACGAGGCGCTCGACGCCGCCGGGGTCAAGGGCGGCGTCGCCTCCGCCACCGCGTTCACCGTGCAAGACGCAACCGGCGAGCTGCGGGCGCTGGCCGCCGAGGTCGACGCGCGCACCGGGGACTGGCAGGCCGCGACGTGGCGCCGCGTCGTCGAGATCCGCTACGAGGCCGGCGAGACCGAGTCGGGCAACGAGGCGACCGTGTTCACGGCGCGCTTCGAGGACGGCAGCGAGCGCGTCGCGTACCTGAGCTACGACCCCGACGAGGTGCAGACGATCGACCTCACCGACTGGCCGATGTCGGTGTGGGAGGTCGACGTGCCCACCTTGAACTTCCAGCCCGAAGCCGACCGACCGTACATGAGCCCCGGGCTGCTCACGATCCAGGACACCGACCGGTTCACCGGCTGGATCGACGTCGACGCCGCCGGGGTGCACGCCGAGCCGTGGGTCGAGTCGATGCGCGTCACGGTGTCGATCCCGCTGGACAGCAGCGGGCAGCCGCGCGACGCCGTCGGGGTCGTCCTGTGGGACCACGGCACCGCCGGCCACGCGTACAACATCGTTCAGCGGGCGAACGTCAACGACGACAGTCGGGCGCTGGCGCAGGTGTTCGCCGACGAGGGCTGGGTGGTGGTCGGCCGCGACGCGAGCTTGTACGGCACCCGTTACCCCCTCATCGACGAGGGCTACGGCGGCTCGCTCGGCTTCTACAACGTCGTGAATTTGCCGGCGTTCCGCGACAACCAGCGGCAGACGGCGATCGACGGGCACCTGCTCGCGAACTGGGTCCAGGATCGGCTCGCGGACGAGCTGCCCGAGGGCACCGCGGACACGAGCCGCCTGCGCCGCGCCGGCCACTCCCTCGGCTCGGTGACGACGAACCTCGGCGTCGCCGCCGCGCCCGACCGCTACGAGAGCGCGTTCCTGTCGGGGACGGGCGGCGTCTTCACCCACTACTTCCTCGACACCGGCCTCGTCGCGACGATCGACCCTGCGCTGGTGTCGTCGTTGTTCCCCCTGTTCGGGGCCGACGCCCCCGCGGAGATCACCACCCAGTCCGTCGCGGGCGCGATCCTCGGGATCGACGAGGAGATGTGGCCGCACGTCGACCGGCTGCACCCGCTGCTGACGCTGTTCCAGTGGACCATGGACCCGTCCGACCCGATGGCGACGGCGCGTGACGAGACGCTCCCTACGTTCTTGAGCATCTCCCCCGGCGATTATCAGACGCCGGACTTCACGGCGGAGGCGCTGGCGATCGCGTTGCCGGACGCGACGGTGCGCACGTGCCAGGCGACGTCGACGGACTATGACCCGCACCACTGTTTGTGGCGGGAGGATGACGGCGCCGAGATCTTGCGGGAGTGGCTGCAACAGGGGGCGCCGTAGCGGCCGCTCCCGGGGCTCGGGTCCACCGCAGACGAACCTCACGGTGGGCGCGGCCGAACGATCAATCGGCGTGGTAGACGACCCGCTCCCACGACGAAGTGTAAAGGCTGACCGTAGCGCCGCATCGCCACCCGGTCGACAGCGCCCCGCCGGAGGTGTGCCAACACAGGCGCTTGTCGGCAGCCGTCGACGCGTTGTCGCAGGACAGGCGCGAGACCCCGGTGCCCGCCTCCGCGAACCCCATCGACGAGGACGTGCCGTAGTAGAACGACACGCCGTTCGCATCGCGGAACAGGCTCTTTCCCGGACCGAGGTCGTAGAACACGTCGAAGCGGGGCGCGTGGGCGGCCGCGGTCAGCACCCCGCTCCCCGTGCGCCGACACGCGAGCATGACGTTGTTCTTGGAGCACGCGGCTTGAAGGTCCGCCAAGCTGGTCGCGGAGCTGCCGTACGTGTCGACGAAGCACTCCTCCCAGCCGAGCAGGTCGGCTTCCGCGACGTTGGTGGCGACGCCCACCCAGGTCGTGATCAGCGGGAACACCGTCGGGTCGGCGTCGTCGGGGTCGCCGTTGCAGACGCCGTAGCCGTCGGCGTCATCGTCGAGCTCGTCCGCACGCAGCGCGCCGTCGCAGTCGCTGTCGACGAGGTCGCACCACTCCTCGGCGCCCGGGTAGACCCACGCCCGGGTGTCATCGCAGTCGGTGATCTCCTGGACCCACGTGCCCGCGGCGCCTTCGGGCACACCGCACGACACCTCGGCGAGCGCGGCGTCGCCGAAGCCGTCGGCGTCGGCGTCTGGCGCCCAGTCTTGGTTCGGGAACACGGCATCGACGCTGTCTGCGCAGTCGCCGCCGACCGAGACGTAACCCTCGCCGGGGCGCTCGCACGAGCGGACCGCGCCGGCGTCGCCCCCGTTTCCGTCCCCGTCCCCGTCCAGGTACCAGGTCTGATCGGGCAGCTCGGTCGGATCGGCGTCGTCGCAGTCCGTCGCGTCGTTCACCCAGGCGGCCCCGGGGCGCTCGCACTGCTGCACGCAGGCGGCGGGGTCGCCGTAGCCGTCGCCGTCGGAGTCCGCGCACCAGGTCTGGAGCGGGTACGCGAACGGGTCGGCGTCGTCGCAATCGTCGGCGTTCGGCACGTACCCGCCGGGCCGGTCGCACGCGTACGTCTCTACGGAGGGGTCGCCATACCCGTCGCTGTCGGCGTCCCGGTAGTAGGTAGACACCACCAACAGGTCGTCATCGAGGTCGTTGCAATCGTCACAACCGAGCAGTCCGTCCCCGTCCCAGTCCGCGGCTTCGTCGTCCGCCAACGATCCGTCACAGTCGTTGTCAAACCCGTCACAGACCTCGACCGCGCCGGGGTAGGAGGCGGGGTTTGCGTCGTCGCAGTCGTCCCCCGCGGTCGCGCCGTCGCCGTCGCCGTCGACGACGGGCGCGTTCGCGTCGGGGGGCGCGGGCGCGCAGCCCGACACCAGGTTGAGGAGTCCGACGAGCGCGACTCGGAACGACAGCGCGTGCATGGTGCCCCCGGACGCATGTAGTGCGCGCACCCCTACCGGGCGATCACCCACCTGGGGGGCAGCGGCCGGCGTCGTGACCGCGGAGGCGTCAAGGTGCCCGCTGGCGCCCAGATCGACGCCGAGGGCGACCGGAGGTCGCCGGCGCGTCGTCGCAGCGGAAGGTCACGCCGCCCCCGCCCCGGCCAGGCGGTCGCGCACGATGAGGTTGACGGAGCCGTACAAGCGCGCGCCGCAACCAACCCGCCCCGATGCGCAGCATCGGTTCGGCAGCGCCGTCGCGTTCGTGGCGGACGTGAACGACGACGGCGTCGACGACGCCCTGGTCGGCGCGTCACACGATGAAGCGGGCGACACCCAGCCCGGCCAGGTGTTCTTGTTCCTGGGCGGTCCGACCTGGTGACCCGGGTCAGAGACGATGCCGCTCACTCGAACCAAGCGGCCCAGCCCTCGGCGGTCAGCCGTTGACTCACGGCGCACGCCCAAGAGTGACCGGCAGCGGGTCAGGGACACGCCTCGAAGTCGCTACAATCATCGTCATCACAGTCGGTGCTTCGGTCGCCGTCGTTGTCACGTAGGTCGTCGCACACCTCCGCGCACATTCCGGTGGGATCGCAGGACGGATCGTCGCAATCGAAGAGGCCGTCGCCATCGTTGTCGGCGCCGTCGTCACACGGGTACTCGCACGTGCAGTCCGACACGTCCTCGCAGTCGATCAGCCCGTCACCGTCGTTGTCGAGCCCGTCCTCGCAGTAGGGACGTTCGGGGCACTCTCCTTCACAGTCAGGGTCGACACAATCAGCGAGCCCATCCAAGTCGTTGTCCCGGATATCGTCACACGTCTCCGGGCATGAGCCGTCACAGTCTGCGTCCGTACAGTCCGGGCGCCCGTCCCCGTCGTCGTCGAGCCCGTTCGAGCAGTCGGACTCGCACGGGGGGCACTCGTCGTCGTCGCAGTCGATCAGGCCGTCGCCATCGTTGTCGCGGCGGTCGGAATGTGTCAACCTTTTGAGACGAAGAGAAGTTCATTTATTAGCGAGCCTCCGCCGGGGCAGCACGAACCTGGCCCGTCGTCTCGGCCATCCCGGCCACCCCTTCCGCGCTCGCTTCG